>JACDCH010000205.1 GCA_013694495.1 Acidimicrobiia bacterium
GTGCCGTGGCGCCCCCGGGCGACGACCAGCCCGTGGCGCTCGAGCTCGGAGTAGGCCCGGGCGACCGTGCCGTTGGCGACGCCCAGGTCCTTGGCCAGCTGCCGGATCGGCGGGAGCTGGGTGCCGCCGGCGAGCTGCCCGGTGCGGATCATCGTGGCCAGTTGCGACCGCACCTGCTCGAAGGGCGGCAGGGCGGCGGACGGGTCGACCGTGACGATCACGCCGCGACCGACGGGCGGCCCGCCGGTCGGGGCCGGCGTACGGCCCACGCCCGGTTCGCCCACCACAGCGTCGACAGGAGGCTGCCGAGGTAGAGCGAGATGGAGGCCAGGTCGACCCACGGGTTGAGGACGTTGGCCTCGGCCGGCCGGCGCAGCACCATGGCGAACAACACGCCTCCGAGGGCCAGGGCGGCGGCGCCGAGGGCGTGCACCGAGTCGCTGCGGAACGCGTCGTCGACCTCGAGGGCGAGGGCGTCCTCGACCGGCTGCGGACGGGCCACGACCCAGCGCTGGAGCACGACGACGAGGACCGCCAGCGCGGTCCCGCCGGCGGCGTAGCTGACGAGGGCCCGGTCGCTGATGCCGTCGCCGCCACCGCCGACGACGACCGGCTCGACGGTCAGGGCCCACCCCGTGGCGCCGAGGGTGCCGGCCACCGTCGCCGCCTGGAGGAGGAAGAGGTGGCGCGACGCGTACTGCCCGAGCCGCCGGGGGCTGGCCACGGCGCTGACGGATCCGGGACGGGGCCGGCGCCGCAGCGCCGCTTCGGCCACCACGTTGCCGATCGCCCAGCCGGCCACGAGGCCGACGACGGGGTCGAGGTTGCCGGAGACCAGTAGTCCGACGGGAAGCCCGACGAAGCCGAGCACCGCTCCCGTGCGGCGGTACCGCCGCGTGCGAGCCAGCTCCGGGCGGACGAGGGCGAGCACCACCGGCTCGGGATCGAGGCCCCGGGACCGGGCCCAGAGCGTGGCCTCGTCGTCGTCGGGCACCCGGCGGGCGATGGCGAGCAGCCCGGCGACCCCGCCGACCGACAGCACCACCAGCACGATGATCTCGATTGGTCCCAGCGCCATGAGGCCTCCTTTTGTATCGATGTATTGATACAACAGTACGATAGGGGTGTCAAGATCGGCTCCGGCGAGGGGCGGGCGCGCCGCGAGGGGCAGTACCCTCGCCCGCCTCTATGGCGTTGTTCGACCGCATCCTCCGCAGTGGCGAGGGCAAGAAGATCCGCGCGCTGCAGGGCCTCGTGCCCGACGTCAGCGGCCTCGAGCCGGCGATGCAGGCGCTGTCCGACGACGCTCTCCGGGCCAAGACGGGCGAGTTCCGCACCCGTCTCGACAACGGCGAGGACCTCGACGACCTCCTGTTCGAAGCGTTCGCGGTGTGCCGCGAGGCCGCCACCCGGGTGATCGGCCAGCGCCACTTCGACGTGCAGCTCATGGGCGGGGCGGCGCTGCACTTCGGCTGGATCGCCGAGATGAAGACCGGCGAGGGCAAGACCCTCGTCTCCACGCTTCCCGCGTACCTCAACGGCCTGGCCGGCAAGGGCATGCACCTCATCACGGTCAACGAGTACCTGGCGAGCTTCCACGCCGAGTGGATGGGTCGCATCCACAACTTCCTCGGCCTCGAGGTCGGGCTCATCATCCCGAGTCGCAACACGTCGCCGGCGGAGAAGCGGGCCCAGTACGCCGCCGACATCACGTACGGCACCAACAACGAGTTCGGCTTCGACTACCTCCGCGACAACATGGTCACTCGCCTGGTCAACAAGACGCAGCGGGGCCACGCCTACGCCATCGTCGACGAGGTCGACTCGATCCTCATCGACGAGGCCCGCACGCCGCTGATCATCTCCGGCCGGGTGGCCGACGCAGCCAAGCTCTACTACCGGTTCGCCTCGATCGTGCGGGGCCTGCAGCGCGACGTCGACTACGAGGTCGACGAGGAGAAGCGCCAGGTCGCGCCGCACGACGAGGGCATCGAGAAGGTCGAGCAGGCGCTCGGCATCGACAACCTCTACGACGGCGTCGCCCAGAACCTCGTCCACCAGCTCCAGGCCGCCCTGCGGGCCAAGGAGCTCTACAAGCGCGACAAGGACTACATCGTCGCCGGCGGCGAGGTGAAGATCGTCGACGAGTTCACCGGTCGCATCCTCGACGGGCGGCGCTGGTCGGAGGGCCTGCACCAGGCGGTGGAGGCGAAGGAGGGCGTGAAGATCAAGGAGGAGAACCAGACCCTCGCCACGATCACGCTCCAGAACTACTTCCGCCTCTACGAGAAGCTCGCCGGCATGACCGGCACGGCCACCACCGAGGCCGCCGAGTTCGCCAACACCTACAACCTCCAGGCCGTGCCGATCCCGACGAACCGGCCGTCGGTCCGCCTCGACCAAGCCGACGTCATCTACCGCACCGAGGACGCCAAGTTCGAGGCCGTGGTCGAGGACCTCGAGGAGCGCTACGCCAAGGGCCAGCCCGTGCTCGTCGGCACGATCTCGGTGGAGAAGAGCGAGACGCTCGCCCGCCTGCTCGAGAAGCGGGGCGTGCCCCACGAGGTACTCAACGCGAAGCAGCACTTCCGCGAGGCCGACATCGTCGCCCAGGCCGGGCGCCTGCACGGCGTGACGGTCGCCACCAACATGGCCGGCCGGGGCGTCGACATCCTGCTCGGCGGCCAGCCCGAGGGCCTGGCGCGGCGCGACGTCGCGGCCGAGGGCCTCGAGGCGGGCACCGAGGAGTACGTAGCGCGGCTGGCCGAGCTCACGGCCAAGTACGACGCCGAGTGCTCGGCCGAGGGCGAGCAGGTACGCGAGCTCGGCGGGCTCTACGTGCTCGGCACCGAGCGCCACGAGTCGCGCCGCATCGACAACCAGCTGCGAGGTCGCGGTGGTCGCCAGGGCGACCCCGGCGAGAGCCGCTTCTACCTCTCCCTCGAGGATGAGCTCATGCGCCTGTTCGCCACGGGCGCCATGGCCTGGGTGATGGGCAAGGCCTTCCCCGACGACGTGCCGCTCGAGTCGAAGATGGTCACGAAGTCGGTCGAGAAGGCCCAGAACACCGTCGAGGCCCGCAACGCCGAGATCCGCAAGAACGTCCTGAAGTACGACGAGGTGATGAACCAGCAGCGCACCGTCATCTACGCGCTGCGCAACCAGATCCTCGAGGGGCAGGACCTCCGCGACCGGGCCATGGAGGAGCTGGCCGAGGCCACCGAGACGGTCATCGCCGCCCACTGCGTATCGGACTACAGCGAGGAGTGGGACCTCGACGGCCTCCACGCCGACATCCGCACCTACTGGCCGAGCGAGATCTCCCGCGAGCGCATGGCGGAGTGCTCCTCCACCGACCAGCTGTACGAGCTGCTGGCGGCCGAGGCCGTCGCCGTCTACGAGAAGCGGGAGAAGGACCTCACCGAGCCGGTGATGCGCGAGATCGAGCGCCAGGTGATGCTCCGCATCGTCGACCAGAAGTGGCGCGAGCACCTCGAGGAGATGGACTACCTCCGCGAGGGCATCAACCTCCGGGCCATGGGCCAGAAGGACCCACTCACGGAGTGGCAGCGCGAGGGCTACTCGATGTTCGAGGCCATGATGAAGGGCGTCGCCCAGGACTTCGTGCGCTACGCCATGAACGTCCAGGTGAACGTCGTGCAGCAGGACGCCGACGGTCAGCCGGTCCCGCCGGCGGTTGGTGCGGCGCCGACGCTGGCGGTCGGTGCGCCGACCGATGCCCCCATCGACGCGCCGTCGGCGGACGCCGACGCAGGCGCCGACGACGCGGGCGGCGGCGGCGACGAGCCGGCCCCGGCCACCGTCGCCGTCCCGATGATCGGCGCCCTCCTCACGAACGACGCCGAGGCCGTGGTGCAGAACGTGTCGTATTCCGCCCCCGACGAGTCGGCCTCCGGC
>JACDCH010000220.1 GCA_013694495.1 Acidimicrobiia bacterium
ACCGCGTCGCGCGACGCACCTGTCGACCGCCGGAGGCGCAGGGGTCTGGGGGCGGAGCCCCCAGGCATCGGCCGCAGGGCGACGAAGTCGGCCGAGGACCGCAACGACCGAGCGGAGCGAGGCTTCAAAACTCGCCGGAACGGAGCGAAGCGAGTGACGGCGAAGAACTCAGCCGGTGAGCTCGTCGACGTAGCACCAGCGCCACGCCTCGCCGGTCTCGAAGCTGCGGATCACGGGGTGGGCCGTGTGCCGGAAGTGGGCGTCGGCGTGCTTGCCCTCTGACGAGTCGCAGCAGCCGACGTGCCCGCACGAGAGGCACAGGCGGAGGTGGACCCACGTGAGGCCCTCGCCCAGGCACTCGGCGCACCCGTCGGGCGTCTCGGCCGTCACCACCCTCGGTGTGGCCGCGAGGTGCTCGCAGGCCCCGTCGCCGGCGCCCACGGCCTCGAGCTCCTCGTCGCGGTCGGCGGTGGAGGTGCCGATCGCCAGGTCGAGGATCGATTCCTCGACGTCGAGCAGGTGCAGGACGCGCTCGAGCACCTCGTGGGGCACGTTGCGCTCCTTGCGGATGCGCAGCACCTCGGCCCGCTCGGCCGCGAGCATGACCGACCGCAGCCGCGCGTAGGCGTGGCTCGGCGTCTCGGCGTCGCCACCCAGGCGCTCCCACGCCGCGTCGGCCCGCTCGAGGCTGCGGCGCCGGGCACGAGCCGGGGCAGGTACGTGGCCGGGTACACCCACACCGGGCGCAGCACGATCACGGCGACGAGCGTGGCCACGGTCGCCGCTGCGATGCGGGTGGTGCTGAGCTCGCTCTCGCCGACGGCGCCGAGGATCGTCCGCACCTGGAGGCCGATGAGCAGGAACACGGTGCTCTCCAGCAGGAACTGGATCGTCGCCCAGTTCGTGCGCTCGAACACCCGGGACGCAGCCGACTGCAGGACCGGCGCCTTGTGCCCGATGAGCACGCCGGCGACCACCACGGCGAGCACCCCCGACGCGTGCACCTCCTCGGCCAGGAGGTAGGCGCCGAACGGCGTGATGAAGGAGATGGCGGTGTCGGTGAGCTCGTCGTCGAGGTGGCGGCGGATCGCGTTGACGACGAAGGCCACGACGAGGCCGGCCACGATGCCGCCGACGGCGGAGACGGCGAACTCGCCGGCGACCTCGCCGGCGGTCACCCCGCCCGCGGCGGCGGCGATGGCGGCCCGCAGGCACACGAGCGCGGTGGCGTCGTTGAAGAGGCTCTCGCCCTCGAGGATGGTGAGGACCCGGCGGGGCATGCCGATGCGGCGGCCGATGGCGGTGGCCGCCACCGCGTCGGGCGGCGCCACGACCGCCCCACGGCGAACGCCACCGAAAGCGGGATGGGCAGCACGGCGTGGAGCACGAGGCCGACGCCGATGGTGTTGAACACCACCAGGCCGACCGACAGCAGGGCGATCGGGCGCAGGTTCTGGCGCAGGTCGATCAGCGACGTGCGGATGGCGGCGGCGTGGAGCAGGGGCGGCAGCAGGCCGACGAGCACGACCTCGGCCTCGAGCTCGAAGCCGTCGTAGCGGGGATGAACGACCCGGCGAACCCGACCAGCAGGAGGAGCAGCGGCGCCGGCAGCGCGTAGCGGCGGGCCACGCCCCCGACGACGGTGACGACGCCGACGAGCGCGATGAGGTCGAGGGCGATGGGCATCACGCAGCAGCGAGGGGGCGGGGCGGGCCGGACCCGTGAGCTCAGGCCCTGCGGAGCGGTTCGACGGCGACGGTCGTGTGACCGCAGGTCCTTCCTGCGTCTCCATTCGATTCCGGGGTCCGGCAGGAGGGCTTCGCCGACGAGAGCCGGACCCACTCCATCTCAGGCGGCGGAGACGAGGATGCGGGCGGCGGCGAAGGCGCCGATGCCCACGTGACGACCGGCGATCTCGACGGTGGTGGTGCCGTCGGGCGACGCCGCGGTGATCGTGCCGGTGCGGCCGGGGAGGACGTCGGCGACCTCGAGGAACTCCAGCAGGCCGGGGGTGAACTCCAGCTCCTCGGGGATGCGCTCGACGGTGAAGCCCTCGCCCACCGACAGCTCACCCAGCGCCCGGGCGACGGGCGTCTCGTAGGCCGAGCCGGGGATGGGGTTGCCGTGGGGGCAGGTGGTCGGGTTGCCGAGGACACGGACGATGGCGCCCTCGACCTCCTCGGAGATCACGTGCTCCCACTTGCCCGCTTCCTTGTGGGCGACCGCCCACGACAGGCCGAGCATGTCGGTCAGGAACCGCTCGGCCAGCCGGTGGCGCCGCACGACCCGCTCGGCCAGCCGCCGGCCCGCCGGGGTGAGGTCGATGCGGGTGCCCTTCAGGGCGACGAAGCCCTCGTGCTCCATCCGCTTGATCATCTCCGACACGGCCGGGCGCGACACCATGAGCCGCTCGGCGATGCGGGCCTGGATGACGGCGACGTCGTCCTCGCGGAGCTCGAAGATCGCCTCGCAGTACTCCTCGAACGCCGGATGCCATTCGGGAGATTCGTACTCGGCCACGGCCGGAGCCTACCGGGCGTCCCGACCGGTGGTCGGGGAGACGACGCCGATCCCCCTCCTCCTCCTCCTCCTCCCTCGCTGACGTCGGCTGTCATGGTTGCCCGGGTAGAACGAAGGGATGCCGCCGGCCGCGTCCGCGTTCTCCCCGCCGGTGCGGGCGTGGTTCGAGACCACCTTCGGTGAGCCCACCCCGCCGCAGGCGCAGGGGTGGCCGGCCATCGCCGCCGGCCAGCACACCCTGATCCTGGCCCCGACCGGCTCGGGCAAGACGCTGGCCGCGTTCCTCTGGGGCATCGACCGGCTGATGACCGATGCCGTGCCCGAGGGGCGCGAGGAGCGCACCCGGTTGCTCTACATCTCGCCGCTGCGGGCCTTGGCCGTTGACATCGAGAAGAACCTGCGGGCGCCGCTGCACGGCATCCGCCTGGCGGCCGAGCGCCTCGGCCACGAGGTGCACGAACCCTCCGTCGGCATCCGCACCGGCGACACGTCCGCCGACGAGCGCCGCAAGCTCCAGCGCCACCCGCCCGACCTGCTCATCACCACGCCCGAGTCCTTGTACCTGCTGCTGACGTCGCAGGCGCGGGAGACGCTGAAGGGCGTGCAGGGCGTCATCGTCGACGAGATCCACGCCCTGGCCGGCTCGAAGCGCGGCGCGCACCTCTCGCTGTCGCTCGAGCGGCTCGAGCACCTCGTGCTCGCCGCCGGCAACCCGGCCCCGCAGCGCATCGGCCTGTCGGCCACCCAGCGCCCGCTCGAGGAGATCGCCCGCTACCTCGGCGGCTTCGAGGTGGAGGCCGGCGCGGCCGGGCTCCGGCCCGGGCGGGGCGGGGCCCGACCCGTCGCCATCGTCGACGCCGGGGTGCGCAAGACGCTCGAGATCGAGGTCGTGGTCCCGGTCGAGGACATGGGCCAGCTGGGCGAGGTCGTCGAGGAGCCGGTGAGCGGTCCCGCCGCCGCCGGCCCCGTGCGCCGCTCGATCTGGCCGTCGTTGCACCCGCGGCTCCTCGAGCTGATCCAGTCGCACCGCTCGACGCTCGTGTTCGTGAACGCCCGCCGCCTCGCCGAGCGCCTCGCCACCCGGCTCAACGAGCTCGCCATCGAGGGCACCGGGGAGGCGGGCGGGAGCTTCACGGACCGGGGCGACGAGGGGTTCGGCACGCCGCCGGCCGACACCACCGTCGAGCTGGTGAAGGCCCACCACGGTTCGTTGTCGCGGGAGCGGCGGCTCCAGATCGAGGACGAGCTCAAGTCGGGCCGGCTGCGCGGGCTCGTGTGCACGAGCAGCCTCGAGCTCGGCATCGACATGGGAGCCGTCGACCTCGTCGTGCAGGTCGAGTCGCCCCGGTCCGTCGCCGCCGGCCTCCAGCGCATCGGCCGGGCCGGCCACCAGGTCGGCGCCCCGAGTCGCGGGAAGCTCTTCCCGAAGCACCGGGCCGACCTCGTCGAGGCGGCGGTGGTGGTCGAGCGCATGCAGCAGGGCCTCGTCGAGCGCACCCGCTACCCGCGCAACCCGCTCGACGTGCTGGCCCAGCAGGTCGTGGCCATGGTCGCCCTCGACGAGTGGCCGATCGACGAGCTGGCCGCCCTCGTGCGCCGCAGCGCCAACTTCGCCGAGCTCAGCGACGACGTGCTCGACGCCACCCTCGACCTGCTGGCCGGCCGCTACCCGTCCGAGGAGTTCGGCGAGCTGCGCCCCCGCATCGTGTGGGACCGGGTCGGCGGCATCCTGCGAGGGCGGGCCGGGTCGCAGCGCCTGGCCGTCACCAACCCGGGCACCATCCCCGACCGCGGCCTGTTCGGCGTGTTCCTGCCCGACGGCACCCGCGTCGGCGAGCTCGACGAGGAGATGGTCTACGAGTCCCGCATCGGCGAGACGTTCCTGCTCGGCGCGTCGACGTGGCGGATCGAGGACATCACCCACGACCGGGTCGTGGTCGTGCCCGCCCCGGGCCAGCCCGGCAAGATGCCGTTCTGGCACGGCGACGGGCCGGGCCGGCCGCTCGAGCTGGGCCGGGCGGTGGGCGCCTTCGTCCGCGAGATGCGCCACGGCACCGCCGCCGCCGGCGAGGAGCGGCTGCGCTCCCGACATGGGCTCGACCCCCTCGCGGCGCGCAACCTGGTGCAGTACCTCGACGAGCAGGCCGAGGCCACCGGCGCGGTGCCCGACGACCGCACGATCGTCGTCGAGCGCTTCCGCGACGAGATCGGCGACTGGCGGGTGTGCGTGCTGTCGCCGTTCGGCGCCCAGGTGCACGCCCCGTGGGCCATGGCGCTGCGGGCCCGGCTGGCCGACCGCTGGGGCGTCGACGTCGAGCTGCTCTGGAGCGACGACGGCATCGTGCTGCGCCTCCCCGAGGCCATCGACGAGCTGCCCATCGACGAGCTCACGATCGACCCCGACGAGATCGAGGAGCTGGTGGTTGCCGCCCTACCCCAGACGGCGCTGTTCGCCAGCCGCTTCCGGGAGAGCGCGGCCCGGGCCCTGCTGCTGCCCCGCCGCCGTCCCGACCGGCGCACGCCGCTGTGGCAGCAGCGCCAGAAGGCGGCCGACCTGCTCGCCGTGGCATCGAAGTACCCGACCTTCCCGATCCTCCTCGAGACGACGCGGGAGTGCCTCAACGACGTGTTCGACCTCCCCGCCCTGCGGGAGGTGCTGGCCGACCTGCGCAGCCGCAAGATCCGCGTGGTCGCGGTCGACACGCAGCGGGCGTCGCCGATGGCGCAGTCCCTGCTGTTCTCGTGGATCGCCGTCTACATGTACGAGGGCGATGCGCCGCTGGCCGAGCGCCGGGCCGCGGCCCTCGCCCTCGACCGCGACCTCCTGCGCGACCTGCTCGGCGCCGAGGAGCTGCGCGAGCTGCTCGACGCCGGCGCGCTCGCCGACCTCGAGCTCGAGCTGCAGCGCCTCACCGATGGTCGCCGGGCTCGCGATGTCGACGAGGTGCACGACCTGCTGCGCAGCCTCGGCCCCCTCACGCTGGCCGACCTCGACGCCCGCAGCGAGCCGTCGGTCTCGGTCGCCGAGGCCGTGGAGCAGCTCGTGCGGGAGCGGCGGGCCATCCCGGCC
>JACDCH010000225.1 GCA_013694495.1 Acidimicrobiia bacterium
CTCGACGTGGCGCTCGGTGACGTTGCCGTCCCGATCGACGTAATCGAATCGCAGCCGTTCCGGTCCGCGACATGCCTGGGCGACGGTCACCAGGACATCGGGGGCCACCGGCGACGACTCTCCGATGGTGGTGGGCAACCCGACGGTGGCGTGGTGGACGCTGTTGATCTGCTCGGCCAGCCGCACCGGGAGGACCTGCTCGATCTTGGCGAGGGCGGCGACGGCGGCGTCCTCGAACCCGGGCAAGGCCCCGCCGGCGGCGGCCCGCAACCCCAGGGCCACCGCCATCGCCTCGTCGTTGTCGAACAGCAGCGGGGGAAGCGCGCCCCCCGGAGCCAGCTGGTACCCGCCGGCAGGACCAGACAGCGCCTCCACCGGGTATCCCAGCTCCCGTAGCCGGGTGACATCTCGGCGCAGGGTGCGGACGGTAACCCCCAGCCGGTCGGCGAGCTGGTCACCGGTCCAATTGGAGCGCGCCTGGAGCAGCGACAGCAACCGCAGCATGCGGGCACTCGGGTCCATCGCTCACCAGCCTCCCAGGAAACTGCGGACAGTATCTGTCCGCAATATTAGGTAGTTTCACGGTTGTAAGTCGATCAACGGAGGACCATGTACACCAACGCAGAGATGCTCTACGCCCTGACCAAGGCGACGGAAGCCGACCGGATGCGGGAGGCGGAATACGCCCGCATGGTGCGGACGGCCACCGCCAGCCACCCTTCGTGGCGCCGGCGAGTCCGGTCCCTGGTGCGGTCCCGGCCGGCCGTGCCGCCGGACCTCGAGGTGGTGGTGCCGCCCCAGCCGGAGGCCTCGGCCGACAACCCGTGGGGTGAGGCCGCCTGACAAACTCGAGGGCGACGGGTCCTGATCGCCCTTTCGCCCGGAGTTGCGATCCTCGTATCTTGTAGCGATGTCAGGGATGCGGGATGTCTTCGAGGCGGCCGGTCGCCGCGGCGATCACAGTCCGCGCTGCACCGTCCCACGACCAACGCTGGCGAGTGATGCCGACGATTCCTTCACGCACCGACCGCCGCAGATCGCCATCGGCGGCGAGCCAGCCGTTCAAGCAGCCCGCCAGCTCCTCGACGGCGCCATCGCCCACGACGAACGACAGCCACGGCCGAGCCCGGGCCGGGATCCCCGCGGCGAGCGCACCGGCGACCTCGGCCAAGCCCGAGTGGCAGGCGACGACGGGCAGCGCACCGCATGCCGCGGCCTCGGCGGCGACCATCCCGAACGCCTCGGGGAACGTACTGGGCACAACCGTCGCCTCGGCGGCTGGAAGCAGGTCGGCGAGCTCGGTATGGTCGAGCAGACCGGTCCACGACACCTGGCGCAGCGCCCCGGCGCCGCGTGCGTAGTCGCGGCCGTCGACCGACTCGAGAAACGCCTCCAGCTGCGGCAGCTGGCGCCCATCCTCGGCGCGCCGGGCGCGCGCCGAGTCGAGGTCGCCGTCGCCGAGTTCGGTGGCGAGCGCTTCCAGCCCCGATCGCCACGAGCCGGACCCGACGACGACGAGACGGGCGTCCGGATGAGCGCGGGCGACGAGCGGCCACGCGGCGAGGACCAGCTCGACACCCTTGGAGGCGATGAGCTTGCCGACGAAGACGACGAGCCGGTGGCGCCCGGGATCGATCCGATCAAGCGCCGGCGTCGACAGGCGCGCCCGCAGCGCTCTGAAGCCCTCGCCGGCCGCGGCGCGGTGGCGGGGGGCGAAGAGATCGACATCGACGCCCGGTGGCCCGAGACGGGTGCGTTCTGGGAGCGTCGGATCGTCGACGGTCTTCCACAGGCTATCCGCCGTGTGCCGGGAACCGACGAGGACACCCGCCGCCCGCTCGAGGCCCTCACGGGCGTACCGGAGGAACCGTTGGTGTGGCTTCACCGTGTACTCGAGGGCGCTGCCGTGTATCTTCACCGCGAACGGGATCGTGGCGTCGGCGAGAGCACGGGCGAGCACCACCGGACCCATGACCACATGGTTGGCGAGCGCCACGTCAGGCTCAGCTCGGGCGCAGACGTCGCGCACCGCAGCGACGTTGGCGGCGAGGTAGCGCTCGATCTCGTCATCGGTGAGCTCGGGGAACGTCCGGGCGGTAGCACCCTCGTAGACGTCGGCGACGTACACCGGCAGCACATCGCCGA
>JACDCH010000232.1 GCA_013694495.1 Acidimicrobiia bacterium
CCCGTGCCCGGCGCGGAGCCGGGAGCCGATCCCGGGGCCCCGCCGGGCGCCCAGCCGGGGGCCGCGCCGGCGGCCGGGGACCGCACGGGGATCAGCGACACCGAGATCGTCATCGGCATCCACGCACCGGTGACCGGGGCAGCGCCGTTCCCACAGAACTCCTTCGAGTCCGGCAAGGACATCTACTTCCAGTTCCTCAACGAGACCCGAGGCGGCATCCACGGCCGGCAGGTCAGGGTCGTCTTCCGCGACGACCGGTTCGATCCCCGCAGCGCGGTCGCGGCCTGCCGCGAGATGGTCGAGAACGACGGCGTCTTCCTCCTCATCGGCGGCGGCGGCAGCGACCAGATCGGCGCCTGCGCCGCCTATGCCAACAGCGTGGGCGTCCCGTACCTGTCCGCCGGTGTCCAGACCGCAGGGCTCGACCAACTCCGGGGCTACTTCGCCCTCTCGGCGACCTACGCCCAGCAGGCCCCGCTCCTGGCCCAGCTCATCCGCAGCCAGCACGCCGGCAAGCCGGTGGCGCTGGTGGTCGCCGAGGGCGAGAACCTCGACGACTACTTCAACACCCAGCTCCAGGCCCTGCGCGACGTCGGCATCGAACCGGTCCTGACCCGGCGCATCCCGAAGTCGACGAGCCAGGCCGATGCCCTCACGATCGCCAACCAGCTACGGGGCAGCGGCGCCCAGGCGGTCGTGTTCAACGCCAGCCCCGTCTCGTTCCTGAACGTCAGCGCGGCCTCGGCCGGCCAGGGCTACCGGCCGACGTGGCTCGGCCCCGGCGTCACCAACGGTCTCGCCACCGTGGCCACCGTCGGCTGCGCAGCGGCCAACTCCGTCGACGGCGCCCAGTTCTTCTCCCCGTTCCCGCAGCTCGACGCGATCGACGCGATCGACCCCGACTACCGGCCTGCCTACCGCCAGTTCGCCGGGGCCGAGCCCGACGACCTCGGCATCGCGCTCTGGGGGCTCGGCAAGCTGGTCGCCGCCTTCCTCGAGGCGGCGGGACCGGACGTCTCCCGCCAGAGCCTGGTGTCCCTGCTCGAGAGCGGCCAGGTCTTCCAGACCGGCGTGTTCCCGCCGGTCGCCTACAGCCCGCAGAGCCACCTGGGCGGCAGCCAGGTCCACCTGCTCCAGGCCAACTGCGCCGCCGGGGCCTGGCAGACCGTCGCCACCTTCGCCGGGGGCTTCTGATCGTGGTGCTCGGCGTGTCGTTCGTCGACCAGCTCTCGACGGCGCTGGTCATCGGCGTGATCACAGGCGGCGTCTACGCGCTGGTCGCCCTCGGCCTCGTCCTCGTCTACAAGGCGAGCGGCGTCTTCAACTTCGCACAGGCCGAGTTCGGCACCGTCGCCGTCTACGCCGCGTACGCCGCGCTGGAGTTCGCGGGCCTGCCGTACGGGATCGCCCTCCTCGTGGGGGTGAGCGCCGGCGTCGCCATGGGCCTCGCGACCGAGCGCCTGATCATCCGCCCGCTCTTCGACGCCCCGCGCGTCACCCTCCTGGTGGCCACGGCCGGGGTGGCGCTCCTCGTCATCGGCGTCCAGTTCTGGCGGGCGAACGATCCCGCCCTCCGGGTCCTGGCCCCCATCTCCAACGAGCTCGAGCGGGTCCGCGTCTTCGGCATCAGCGTCTCCGACCAGCGGATCGTCATCCTTCTCGTGCTGGCGGCGACGGCGGCGGGACTGGCCCTGTTCTTCCGATCGCCGGGCGGCCTCGCCGTCCTCGCCGCCTCTCAGGAGCCCACGGCCGCCGAGCTCGTGGGGGTGAGCGTCCGGCGGGTGTCCAGCCTCACGTGGGGCGTCGCCGCCCTCCTCGGTTCGCTCGCCGGGCTCCTCAGCGCACCGATCTCCAACTTCTCGCCCGGCTTCCTCACCGCCGGCGCCAGCGGCGCGCTGATCCCGGGGTTCACGGGCGCAGTGATCGGCGGCATGACGAGCATGCCGGGCGCCGTCGTCGGCGGCCTCCTCGTCGGCATCGTCGAGAGCCTGGGCGGCCTGAACGCCCTCGAGGGGATCCCCGGCGCCCGCTCGCTCCTGGTGTTCGCCTCGCTGCTGGTCGTCCTCCTCGTACGACCCCAGGGCCTGTTGGGCCGGGCGGCCGCATGAGCGCCGTCGACGACCCGACGGCGGGCCACCCCGCCCCCGGGTCCGAGCCTGACGGGAGCGGCCTGCCGGTCGAAGCGGCTCCGATCGACGCGGAAACGGCCGCCGCGGTCCGGGCCGCGGCCCCTCGGCCGGATCGGTTCCGGCCGGCGGCGGCCGGGTGGATCGGCCGGGGCGTCGTGTGGGCCGCCCTGGCGTGGGTGGTGCTATGCCTCCCCGGCAACATCGCGTCCCCGGTGTCGCTCTCGGCCACCGAGGCCCGTGGGGCGAGCGAAGCCGTCGTCTTCGCCATCATCGGGCTGTCGCTCAACGTCCTCATCGGCTACGCGGGCCAGATCTCCCTCGGCCACCAGGCCTTTGTCGGCATCGGTGCGTTCACGTCGGCCTTCGTCGTCACCGAGCTGGGCCAGGAGTTCTGGCTGGGCGTGATCGTGGCCGCCCTCGTCGGCGCCCTCCAGGCGCTCCTGCTCGGGGGCGTCGCGCTGCGGGTGACGGGGCTCTACTTCGCCCTCATCACCCTGTCCTACGGCGTGATGGTCCAGCAGAGCCTGTTCAACGTCGAATCGCTCACCGGCGGCGTGGCCGGCCGGGACGCACCGCTGCCCACCGGCGTCTCGAGCGCGTATGGCTACTACTACGTGTGCCTCGGGCTCCTCGCGCTGGTGCTGTGGCTCGACTGGCGGCTGACCCGCACCAAGGCCGGGCGCGCCCTCCTCGCGGTGCGGGAGAATCCCCGCGTGGCGGCCACCCTCGGCATCGACATCCGGGGCTACACGGTGCTGGCCTTCATGGTGTCCGGCTTCTTCGCGGGCATCGGCGGCGCGCTCTTCGCGCACCGGGACGGCTTCGTGGTCGCCGAGCCGTTCACGTTCCAGCTGGCCCTGATCTTCATCATCATGACGGTCGTCGGCGGCCTCCGCAGCCGGTCCGGGGTCGTGCTCGGTTCCGCCTTCTTCGCCCTGATGGGCGACGGCATCCTCCTCAAGTTGCTGCGGCTCGAGGGCTTCTTCGAGAACGTCGTCAAGCTGCCGTCCGAGTTCGTCCCCCTCGTGCTCGGTCCGCTGCTGCTCCTCTTGACCCTCACCCTCTACCCGGGCGGGATCGGGCAGCAGGTGGCCCCCGTCCGCGGCTGGCTGCTCGGCGGTCGCTTCGACCGCCATGCCGGCGCCGTGAAGGAGGTTCAGGTCACCGATGTCCGTGCTTGAGGTGCACGACCTCAGCATCCGCTTCGGCGGGGTGCAGGCCCTGGCTGACGTCAACCTCGCCGCCGGCGAGTGGGAGATCGTGGGGATCATCGGTCCGAACGGCGCCGGCAAGACGACCCTGTTCAACTGCATCACCGGCTTCTACTCCCCGACCTCGGGCCGGGTCCGCTTCCGCGGCGAGGACATCACCGAGCTGCCGGTGCACGTGCGGGCGGGGCGCGGGATCGGGCGGACCTTCCAGAACGTCGGGCTGGTGAAGGGCTCGAGCGCGGTCGAGAACCTCCTCACGGCCCAGCACCTCGCCGCCAGCTACGGCGCCGTGGCCGGGATCGCCGGCAGCCCCCGCACGTTCGACGACGAACGGGCCCTGCGCCACCGGGCGCACACCCTCCTCGAGCTGCTCGGCCTCGCCGACCTCGGCGACGCGGCGGTCGCCGACCTCCCGTACGGGGTGCTCAAACGCCTCGAGATCGCGACCGTCCTCGCCAGCGACCCCGACCTGCTGCTGCTCGACGAACCCGGCTCGGGCATGGGTCCCGAGGAGGCGCACGCCCTCGGCGACACGCTCCTCGAGCTCCGGCGCACGTTCGGGCTGACGATCGTGATGATCGACCACCACGTGCCCCTCGTCACCCGGGTGTCCGATTACATGTACTGCCTGAACTTCGGCGCCGTCCTGGCCGAGGGCCCGCCGGAGGTCGTGCGGGCCCACCCCGACGTCGTCGCGGCCTACCTGGGCGACGCGGCGGAGGCCGTCTGATGGCGCTGCTCGAGGTGCGCGACCTCGTCGTCGGCTACGGACCGCACCCCGTCCTCCACGGCGTCTCGCTCGACATCGAGGCGGGCGAGACGTGCGTCCTGTTCGGGTTGAACGGTGCCGGCAAGACGACCACGGTCAGCGCCATCGCCGGGCTGCTCGCGCCCAGCTCGGGCACCATCACCTTCGACGGCCAGCCCATCGCCGGCCGGCCCGCCGCCGCCCTCGTCGCCAGCGGCATCTCGCTGTCGCCCGAGGGCCGCCGGGTGTTCGCCCGCCTCACCGTCGAGCAGAACCTGCAGCTCGGCGGCTGGGTCCGACGCAAGGACGCCGCCGTGGCCCGGACGCAGCGCCAACTCGTCTTCGACTACTTCCCCCGCCTCGCCGAGCGCGGCGACCAGGTGGCCGGGACGCTCTCGGGCGGCGAGCAGCAGATGCTCGCCATCGGGCGGGCCCTCATGTCCCAGCCCCGGTTGCTGCTCGTCGACGAGGCGTCGCTCGGCCTCAGCCCGACCGTGGCCCGGACCGTGTTCGAGGTCATGGACCGCATCAACGACGACGGCACGACGGTGCTGATCGTCGAGCAGAACGCCGGGGTGCTGCCCTACGCCGACCGGGTCCTGATCATGGAGAAGGGCACCCTCGTGTTCACCGGCGTCGGCGACGAGATCCGCGACGCCGACCTACGTTCGACCTACCTGGGAGCGTGACATGCCTCGGAGCCTGACATGAAGCTCAACCTCAGCCGCCTCGGCGGGCAGCTCGGCGTCGGCCTCTGCGTCGCCGGGTTCCTGCTCGTGTTCCTCGGCTGGAACGGGGCCGCCAGCCGCAACGCCGTCCCGGCCCAGTTCCCCTACCTCCTCTCGGGCGGGATCGCCGGGCTGCTCGCGCCCAGCTCGGGCACCATCA
>JACDCH010000236.1 GCA_013694495.1 Acidimicrobiia bacterium
CCCGCTGCACCGGTCGATCCCAACGCGCCGGCCGGCCCCGCCGCCGAGGCAGCGTGCGCACCGCAGCCGTCCACCGAGGTCGGCGTCACCGACACCGAGGTGCGCATCGGCAGCATCGGCACCATCAGCGGCGCCATCGCCGGCTTCGGCACCACGGGCCGCAACGCGATGACCGCGTACTTCGAGATGATCAACGCTCAGGGTGGTGTGTGCGGACGCCAGCTGCGCCTCGTCACGGGCGACGACGGCCTCGATGCCGGCCGCAACCGCTCGGAGACCCAGCGTCTGGCCGCAGAGGTCATCGGGTTCGCCGGCGGGGTCACCGTGGTCGACAACGGCGGCGCCGACATCCTCGCCGGCACGAACATCCCCGACGTGTCCCTCGCCATCGGGGTGAACCGGGGACTTCTGCCGAACAACTTCTCCCCGAACCCCATCGACCCGAGCCAGCCGGGCAACGGCACGATCGCGGTGATGCAGTACTTCGCGTCCCAGGGCGTCACCTCCGCAGCGGTGATCTGGCCCGCCCAGGCCGACGCCCGGCTCCGGGGCCAGGCGTTCGTCCACGACCTGAACCAGGCCGGGATCGCGGACGTGCAGACGTTCGAGGTGCAGATCACCGAGACGAACTACGGGCCGGTGGCCCAGCAGATCGCCAACGCCGGGACCCAGCTCGTGCTGACCGCCCTGGAGGTTTCGGGCATGGCCCGCCTCGCCCAAGCCTTCCAGCAGGTCGGCTACACGCCGCAAGTCCCCTTCTACGGCGCCCAGGCCTACGGCCAGCAGTTCATCGAACTGGCCGGCGCCGCCGCCGAGGGCACCACGATCGCCGTCACGTTCTCGATCTTCGAGGACGCGCCGAACGTTCCGGCGATGCAGCAGTTCGTCGAGTGGTACGGCCGGGTGGCGCCGGGCAACAACCCGGACTTCTTCGCCATCATGAGCTGGGCCTCGGCCGACATGATCGTCGACGCCGTCCGCGCCGCCGGCCCGGCCCCGACGCGCGACGCGATGATCGCCTACCTCCAGACGCTCACCGAGTACACGGGCGACGGCTTCCTCGCACCGCGGAACCCGGCCGGCAAGGTCACCGGCAACTGCTTCGCCATCGTCGGCGTCCGCAACGGGCAGTGGCAGCGGATCGAGCCGGCTGCCGGGTTCCTCAATTGCTGATCGGCCCGACCCGGCTCGCCCGAGCCCCGTCCGTCGCCGGGTGACGCCGTGCTGAACGACGTGCTGAGCAACGTGAAGCGCGTGTACAAGCGGGTGCGCCCGCTCGTCCTCACCGTGCTCGGGCTTGGTTTCGTGCTCCTCAGCCTTTCGAAGGCGGACAGCACCACGACGTTCCTGCAGTTCACGATGATCGGCATCGCGATCGGCGCCGTCTACGCCCTCGCCGCCACCGGCGTGGTCCTCACCTACACGACCACGGGCATCTTCAACTTCGCTCACGGCGCGGTCGGGATGATCGCCACGATGACGTTCTGGAAGCTGTCGGTGTCGCTGGGCTGGCCCACGCCGCTGGCTGCACTGGTGGTGCTCGGCGTGATGGCGCCGGCTATGGCGCTGCTGCTCGAGGTGCTGTTCCGGCGGTTCCGCGACGCGGACGTCTCCACCACGATCGTGCTCACCATCGCGGTCACGGTGCTGTGCATCGGCCTGGCCCAGAAGCTGTTCGGGGCCGACGTCAAGAACCTGCCGTTCCTGTTCGGCGACCGCTACGTCGAGATCTTCGACGCCCGCATCTCCTACGACAACGTGTTCCAGGTCCTGTTGGCCGTGGTCGTCGCCATCGGGCTCCGCGTGCTGCTGTTCCGGAGCCGGGCCGGCACCGCCATGCGGGCGGTGGTCGACAACCCGAACCTGGCCGCCCTCAACGGCGCCAGCCCCGTCGCCACGGCGCGACTGTCGTGGCTGCTCGGCACCGAGCTGGCGGTGGTCGCCGGGATCCTCTTCGGTGCGGGCAAGCCGCTCGAGGCCGTGACGCTCACGTTCTTCGTCGTCAACGCCTACGGCGCTGCTGTGTTCGGGAAGTTGAAGAGCCTGCCGCTCACGTTCGCCGGCGGCATCGTGCTGAGCCTGGTCGAGCAGTGGGGCAAGACGTTCACGTTCCCGAAGACGGCCTGGCCCATCGAGTTCCTGTCGGCCAACCGGTGGATCCACATCGGCAACGCCCTCCCCGGCCTCTTCCTGTTCTTCGCCCTACTCGCCCTCCCCCAGGCCCGCCTCACCGTCGGCCGGGTCGTCGGGCGGCGCTCGCCGCGGGCGCCGTCGCTGATCCCGTCGCTCGTCGGCGCCGGCGCGTTCCTCGCGGCCATGGCCCTCGTGATCGAGGTGCTGCCCACGCAGTACTCCGTCGACGCGATCCGGGCGATGGTGATCGCGACCCTGATGCTGTCGCTGGTCGTGCTGACCGGCTTCTCGGGCCAGGTGTCGCTCGCCCAATACGTGTTCTTCGCCATCGGCGCGTGGATGATGGGCCGGACGTTCAACGGCGACTCCGTGGTGGGCATGGTGCTGGCGGGCGTCGTCGCCGTCCCCGTCGGGGCGATCGTCGCCCTGCCGGCGCTCCGCCTCCAGGGGCTCTACCTCGCCCTGGTGACGTTCGGGTTCGCCGCGCTGGCGCAGGACCTCATCATCGGCGACGAGTCGCTGTTCGGTGCGACCGCGGCCGAGGTCGGCCGCCTCCAGGTGGCGGGCTTCTCGTTCGAGAGCGACCAGCGCTTCTTCCTCCTGTGCTCGGTCGTGTTCGCCCTGTTCGCCGTGCTCGTCGTCGCCGTGAAGCGGGGCTCGCTCGGCCGGCGGCTGGGGGCCCTCCGCGACAGCCCGGCTGCGTGCGCCACCCTCGGCCTCGACATCCGTCGGCTGAAGCTGCTCGTGTTCTGCATGTCGGCCTTCATCGCCGGCGTGGCCGGGTCGCTGTTCGGCGGCCTGCAGTCGGTCGTGTCCGCCGAGTCCGTCACCAAGGAGCAGAACATCATCCTGTTCCTGTTCGCCGTCGTCGGCGGGGTGACGACCGCGACCGGCGCGCTGCTGGGCGGCATCCTCTTCTCCTTGTTCCCGCTCATCGAGTCGAAGTGGCCGGAGTACGCCGGCGTCCCCTTCGTGGTGGTTGCCGTCGTCGCCGTCGGCCTCGGCCGCCAGCCCAACGGGCTCGCCGGGATCCTCTTCGACCGGTTCGAGCGTGTGCGCCGACCTCGCCGAGCCGACGCCGGTGCCGCGGCGGCGCCCTCGGGTGACGGTGTCGTCCGTGAGCCCGGCCCCGGCCCCGCGACAATCACGAAGGAGGCAGCCAGTGCGGTTCCGGCCTGACTTCCGCGCCCGCCGCCGTCGCCGGGCCGCGGCCGGCCTCGGCCTGTTGCTCGCCGCCGTCACCGTCGGCGGGGCGACGCCCGACGTCGGCGCCCAGGAGGGCTCCGGCCTCACCGACCTCTCCGAGCAGTTCGGCGGCTTCGAGCTGTCCGGGCGGGCGAGCGGGCTGCAGGTGTCCTACGACCTGCGCAACGTGCTCCCCCTGCCCGCCCCTCTGCTGCTCGTGTCGGCACCCGAGGCGCAGTCGGGCATGACCACCGGACCGGGCAGCACCGCGCTCGCCAGCCTGGCCTATCCGGGCAACGTGCTCGCCAACCTGCCGAGCGTCGTCGCCCAAGGCGCGCCGGAGGTCGCCGCCTTCATCCCGCCGTATCCGATCCTCACCCGGGCGGAGTACCCGGCCGGCCCGCCCGAGGCCAGCCAGGACATCGGCACGGCGTCGTCGTCGGTCAACGCCACCGACGCCGTCTCCGATGCTTTCGTCGGCCTGGCCGATGCCGACATCCCCGGCCTGGTGACCGTCGGATCGATCAGCACCACCACGAGCACCGCCCTCCTCACCGGATCGGTGGAGTCCCGGGCTCGAGTCGAGTTCTCCGACGTCAGCATCCTCTTCGGGCTCCTGCACATCGACTCGATCGTCACCGACCTGGTGGCCAACACCGACGCCAGCGCCTCGGCCAGCGCCGGCAGCACCACCATCGCCGGCGCCACGCTGCTCGGATTGCCGATCACCATCGGGCCCGACGGCATCGTGGGCGGCCCGCCGCCATCCGGCCCGGGCGACCCGAACCCGCTCACCCCCATCACCGAGAACTTGCCCGGCCTGGGCCCGGTGAGCGACGCCCTCAACGGCGTGACCGGCCCGCTCAACGAGCTCATCCGCTCCGCGCTCGGCACCTCCACCGCGACGCTGAACGACCTGCTCGCCGCGGCGGGGATCACGGTCAAGGTCGCGGAGCCCACCGAGGTCCTCGAGGCCGGCTCGGCGGAGCGCACGGCGGCCGGCGTGGTCGTGGAGCTCGTGTTCGACGGCAGCGGCGACAACCCCCTGGCCCAGCTGCTGGCCCTGATCCCCACCGACCAGCTGCCCACCGAAGGCCTGCCCGGCATCCCGCTGAACACGTCGCCCCAGGCGCTCGTGAAACTGCTGAAGGAGACCAGCGTCGTCGGCTTCGGCATGGCCGCTGCCCGGGTCGCGGCGCTGGCCTCGGCGCCGTTCGAGTTCGTCCCGCCCGCCGTCACGCCGGGTGGCTCCATCACCCCGGCCGTCGGCGGCGGGTCGTCGACCGTCCCGCCCGTGCGCCCCGGCTTCAACACGCCGTCGCCGTCGCTGGCGCCGAGCACCACCCCGGCCTCGGGCGGCACCGCCC
>JACDCH010000263.1 GCA_013694495.1 Acidimicrobiia bacterium
CTGCCGGTGCACGCGCCCCCGCTCGGCGGGCCGAGCGCCGAGGAGCGCGTGGCGAGCGGCGGCCGGCAGCTGCGCCGCCACCTTCCCGACCGCGCCGGTCCATGCCCGCCGCTTGAGCAGGAGGTAGATCGCATTCGTCTCCCCGAGGCGGCGCCGTTCGACGATCGACAGCCGGGATCCCCTGGTGGAGGCGCGGGCTGCCTCGACGACGCCGACGGACCACCCCGCGTCCCAGGCCCGCAGCGAGAGATCGGCGTCCTCGGAGTACGAGCCCATCCGCTCGTCGAACAGCCCGATCTCCTCGACGCAACGCCGCCGCACCAGCAGGCACGACCCGGACAGCCACTCCTTCTCGACGATGCCGGGACGCCGCCCTCGGACCTTGCCTCCGTACTCGCCGTCGGTGAAGGCCGGTGCCAGCAAGCCGAGGTCCTGGTGGGCGTCCGCCGCGGTGACGAGGTGGGCGAGGGCATCGGGCTCGGGATGGCAATCGTGGCTGGCGACCACGCAGTACTCCGTGTCGTCGTGCGCCAGCCAGTCGCGAAGACCCAGGTTGCCGCCGCCCGCGAACCCGGTGTTGGCGGCGGGCGTCAACACACGAACTGCCTCCGGCAGCTCGAGGGGACCGCCGCCGTTGTCCACCACGGTGATCGCGGGTCGGATCCCCTCGCTGGTGAGGAAGGCGGCGACCGCATCGCGGCACCAGTCGGGCGCCTCCCAGTGGATCATCACCACACCGAGCGCGGGATCGCCGCCCTCTCGCACCCGAGGGAGCGTCGGGCTCCCGGCGGGTGCAGCGCGGAGCCCGTACTGCACCGTGCGGAACTCCTCGGTCCGGGCCCCCAGCAGGGCGACGAGCCGACCGACGTGGCCGCGCACGGCCTCGTGGATCGGCGCCACCTGCTCGACGTGGTACCCGGAATCCGCGAAGAGCTCGATCATCGTGCTGCGGGTGAAGAACCGCAGGTGCGTCCGGTCGAGGATGCCGGCGTCGCGGTAGGTCCACCGCCCGGCGCGAGCGAGGCTCCAGATGACGCTCCAGTGGCGCACGTTCGGCACCGAGGCGACGACGCGACCGCCGGGGCGGAGGTGGGGCAGGGTCCGTTGCAGGACGGCCCAGGGGTCGACGACGTGCTCGAGCACGTCGTTGAAGACGATGCAGTCGAAGCGCTCTTCGGGGGAGAGGTCGTCGGGGTACGACCCGACGACGACCTGATCCAGGCGGCTCGCCGCGTGCCCTGCAGGCTCCACGGCCGGTTCGATGCCCCACACCACGATGTCGGGCCGCGCCGCCTTGAGTGCCGCCCCGAAGGCGCCGTAGCCACAACCGACGTCGAGCACCCGTCGCGCGCCGACGGGGACGAAGGGGATCATCTCCGAGCGATCGACGTCGACGTAGTGGTAGTCGGGCACCGGTGCCACGGTACGAGAGCGGTGCCGGGGGTTCGTACACTCGCCGGCCTTGGACGACCCCGCCGGCGGAGCCAGCCCGCCGCTGTTCAGCGTCGTGATCCCCACGTTCCAGCGAGCGCAGTCGGTCCTCCAGGCGGTGGGCAGCGTGCTGGCGCAGACCCACGGGGACCTCGAGGTGATCGTCGTCGACGACGGCTCCACCGACGGCACGAGCGCGTTGCTGGCAGAGCTGGACGACCCCCGCCTCCGGGTCGTGGCCCTCGACCACAGCGGGGTCGGGGCGGCCCGCAACGCGGGCATCGACGCCGCGACGGGCGAGTTCGTCACCTTCCTCGACAGCGACGACGACGCCCACGCCGACTGGCTGTCCGTCCTGGCATCGGAGATCGAGGCCCACGACCCGGAGCTGATCCGGAGCGCAGCCACGGTCGTCCACGAACGGTCCGGCCGGACCCAGGTCGCCGCGCCGGCATCGGGCCCGGCGCGCTACCCGTACGGCGTCTGCCTGCCCGGCACGTACGCGATCCGCCGTCCGCTCCTGCAGCGCGTCGGTGGGTTCGACGCCGGGCTCCGGTTCGGCGAGAACACCGAGCTGCTGCTGCGGGTGCTCGACGCCCTCGACGGCCACCGCTCGTCGGTGCGGATGGTGGACGTGCCCCTCGTGACGTGCAACCGGCGGGCGCGGCGCTCGGTCGAGTACGGC
>JACDCH010000265.1 GCA_013694495.1 Acidimicrobiia bacterium
GTCGAGGACCCGCACCCGGGGTCGGGCGCCGGGCCGCGACGCGACCGGGAAGGGAACGACCGACTCGACCAGGGTGGCGACCGCGTCGAGGTCGGCCAGGAAGACCTCGGCCGCAGCGGGGTCGTCCGACGGCGGCACCGTCGTCGCTGTCGTGCCCGTCGTCGAGGACGTCGAGGACGTCGAGGACGTCGAGGACGTCGAGGACGTCGAGGTTGTCGACTCGCCCTCCTCGGGCGGCGGCGGCACGAACGGGGTGGCCGGGATCACGTCGAACGACGTCGGGCCGCCGGCGATGCCCCGCACGAACCGCCCGAGCCCGACGGTCGTCTCGCCCGGCACGACGTCGGGGTCGGTCGAGCCGGCGACGGCGTCGAGCCAGGCCCGCCAGACGGACTCGTGGCGGGCCAGCCGGGCCAGGTCCGTCTCGCCCTCGGCCCGGGCCTGGAGGTAGGAGGCGAGGGCGGCACCGTCGAGGTCGAGGTCGCCGGGATCGAAGTCGGGCAGCGGGTCGAGGTTGCGCACCGCCAGTGTGCCGAGCGGCGCGATGAGCTCCGCGACGCGCTGGGGGTCGACCACGACGACGTCGCCGAACCCGGTCCCGAGCAGGTCGGCGGCGGCCTGGACCGCCACCGGCCGGCCGCCGGCCGCCCACGCCTCGCGCAGGGTCACCGAACCGAGCTCGGCCGTCTCCACCACCGTCGCCACCGGCACGAACAGCACCGCCCCGCCGCCCGTCGCGCCCGTGTTGGACAGCACGAGCACGGTCAGCCACGACAGCGCTCCGGCCGAGTCGGTGCCGGCCACGAGCTCGACCGGCGTCGGTTCGAGGAACGCCTCATAGCCCGGCTCGTCGGGATCGAGCTGCGGGTCGACGGCCTGCCCCTCGGTCGTGTCGAGGACCGCCCGGAACCCCACCCAGCCGAGGAGAGGGATGGCGAGCAGGAGCACGGCCTCGACCGCGCCGAAGACGATCCGTCGCGACCGCCCCTCGGTCACGCGTAGAGGCCGCGTTCTTCGATGCAGGCGATGACCTGGGGCGTGACGAGGTAGTCGAGCGGTCGGCCGCCGGCGACGCGCGCCCGGAGGTCGGTGCTCGACACGTCGAGGCGGGGGGTCTCGACCGGCTCCCACTCCCACCCCGGCGGCGGGACCCCGGCTTCGGCGCCCGGACGGGTGACGACGACGATCCGGGCGGCCTGCCGCACCTCGTCGACCCGCTCCCAGGTGGGGAGGCCGGCGGCGGCGTCGCTGCCCAGGATCAGCGCGAGCTCGACGTCGGGGTGGGCCCGGCGCAGCTCGCTGACGGTGTCGGCGGTGTAGCTGGTGCCGCCCCGTTCGAGCTCGACGGCGCTGGCCTCGAGCCCGTCGACCACCCCCACCGCGGCCTCGACGAGGGCGAGGCGGTCCGCCGCAGGGGACACCTGCCGGGCGCCCGACTTCTGCCAGGGGTCGTTGGCCACGACGAGCAGCACCACGTCGAGCTCGAGGGCGTGGCGCACGTTCACCGCCGTCACCAGGTGGCCGACGTGGGGCGGGTCGAACGTGCCACCGAACACGCCGATCCGTCGCCATTCCCCGCGCGGCGGGGTCGGGACGGAGGCGCCGCGCACGGCCGTGATTCAACTCGGCCGCGCCCGCTCCGCCGCGCCAGGCCGTCGCCCGCCCGCCTGCGGCGTGGTGACGAGTGTCACAGAGGGCTCCGGAAGGGTTCGAACGGGAACCCGGTTGCAACACCCCTCATCACCGATCTCGACCGCCCCGCCGGTCCATCGCCACAACGCCGTGAGGGCCGGGAATGCCGGCCCGCACAGGGAGGTTCCCCCCACCTGCCATGAGTGATTCCGTCGGCCTCTATCTCCAAGAAATCGGACAAGTTCCCCTGCTCAACGCGGCCGAGGAGCGAGAGCTGTCGCAGGTCATCGAGAAGGGCCGCGACGCCCAGGCCAAGATCCACGCCGGGGAGCGGAGCATCGCCCTCAAGCGGGCGGTCAACGACGCCGCCGCGGCCAAGGACCGGTTCATCCGGGCCAACCTCCGCCTCGTCGTCAGCATCGCCCGCCGCTACCCGCTCCCCCCCACGATGGAGCTCCTGGACCTCGTCCAGGAGGGCAACCTGGGGCTCGAGCACGCGGTCGACAAGTTCGACTGGCGCAAGGGCTTCAAGTTCTCCACGTACGCCACGTTCTGGATCCGCCAGGCCATCGGCCGGGCGCTCGACCAGAAGGCGTCGCTGATCCGCCTCCCCGGTGATCGTTCGGCCAGCCTGCGGGCTGCGATCCGGGCGGCCAGCGCCGAGGGCGAGGAGCTCGACGCCGAGAACGCGGCCCTCCACCGCCTCACCAGCCCGACTTCGCTCGACCGCCAGGTCGGCAGCGAGAACGACGGCACCGAGCTGATGGACCTCATCGCCGACAACAAGGCCGGCCCCGAGGACATCGTCGTCGCCCAGGAGGAGGACGCCGAGGTGTCGAGCCTGCTCGACGCCCTCGACGCCCGGGCGCGGTACGCCGTCGAAGCCCGCTTCGGGCTGCAGGACGGCCGCAAGCAGAGCTACCGCGAGGTGGGCGACACCCTGGGCGTCACCGCCGAGGCCGCCCGCCGCCTGGTGAAGCGAGCCGTCAGCGCCGTCCGGGAGCGGGCCGGCGTGGCCGCCTGATCCACGATCCCCCCGGACCCCGCCTCGCCCTGCGA
>JACDCH010000277.1 GCA_013694495.1 Acidimicrobiia bacterium
CCTCGTTCTTCGGCACCACCGTCTCTGCCGTCGAGACGCTGGCGCCGAAGAACGATGGGTCACGGCGGCGGCGTAGTGAGAAGGCATGGAACGCATCGACGCCCGCCTGGCGCGGTGGTGCGAGAGCAACGACGGCATCGTCGAGCTCGGCGCCCGGAAGGCGGCCGGCCTGAGCCGGGCGACGCTGTACCGGAGGGCCAAGGACGAGGTGCTCGTGCGCGAGCACGAGGGCGTGTACCGCCACGCGGCCCATCCCCGCACGTTCGAGTCGAGGCTGCGGGCCGCGGTCGCAGCCGGTGGCGAGGGCGCCTTCGTCTCCGGTCCCTCGCTCATGCGCCTCTACGACGTGCGGGGGAGGTGGCCGGAGCGGCCGGAGATCACGCTGCTCGGGAGCGAGCACCTGGAGCTGCCCGGCGTCCGGATCCGACGCCTCGACCGGATCGAGCCGCGGGACATCGCCCAGCGCCACGGGCTGCCGGTCCTCGCCCCGCCCCTCGGGCTGCTCTTGCTCGGTGCGACGAGCCCGAGCCCAAAGGTCGAAGCAGCCGTCCACGACATGGTGTTCCAGGGCTTCACGACTCGGCCCCTGCTCGTCGACGCAGCCGCCCGGTACGGCGGGCGCGGCCGCCGGGGCGTGGCCGCGTTCCGGGCTGCGGTGCGGTCGCTCGATTCCGACGGGCGCGCCACGCAGACGAACCTCGAGCTCGTCCTCCTGCGCGCCCTGCGCGACGCGGGAGCACCCGAGCCGCTGCTCCAGGCGCCCGTGGTCGACGCCGACGGCCGACGGCGCCGGCTCGATCTGGCCTGGCCCGAGCGTTCCCTCGACGTGGAGACCGACGGTGATCGCTGGCACCTCAACCCGGCCGACCGGCGGGCGATGACCGACCGCGACCGGGCCCTGGCCGCCGCGGGCACCAAGACGCTGCGGTTCAGCAGCAGCGACCTCGAGCTCGATCTGACCGCCTGTGTCGCCACCGTTCTTCGGCAGCTCGGTCTCAGAGGTTGAGACGCTGGTGCCGAAGAACGACGGGGGTTGCGCGAGAGCGGGCTAGGAGAGGCCGATGAGGTCGACCACGAACACGAGCGTCTCGTCGGGGCCGATGACGCCGCCCGCGCCCCGCTTGCCGTAGGCCATGGCCGGCGGGATCACGAGCCGGCGGCGGCCGCCGATCTTCATGCCGGCCACGCCCTCGTCCCAGCCTTTGATGACCTGGCCGCCACCGAGCTTGAACGAGAACGTGTCGTTGCGGTCCCACGAGGCGTCGAACTGCTTCCGGGTGCGCCAGGAGACGCCCACGTAGTGCACCTCGACCGTCTGGCCGGCGGTGGCGACCGCGCCGTCGCCCTCCTCAAGGTCCTCCTTCACGAGGTCGGCAGGCGGCTGCTCACCCGGCGGGACGTAGACGTGCGGCTTCTCAGCATCGGCCATGGGTCGACCCTATTCGTGCTTGAGGGATTGCTCGACCTCGGCTGCCGGGGCCGGCGCCCGGGGGGCGAACATCGGGATCTCGAACGTGACGCCGTCGAGCTCGGCGGAGAGCGGGAACGGCGGCTGGTAGTCGTCGCACACCGGGAAGCCGGCGTCACGGCCGATCAGGAGACCGGCGCCGCCGATCTGCCAGCGGAACGGCAGGTCGTGGGGCAGGTCGGCCGAGGCCACCTCGGCGCCGTCGACCCGCAGGCGCAGCACCCGGCCGCCGCCGGCGCGGTCGTAGTCGAGGCCGAGCTCGTGGCGGCCGACGCCGACCACCGCCGGGGCCTGCACCATCGTGACCTCGCCGAACAGGTTGAACGCCGCAGCCGGCACCCCGTCGACCACGTACCAGGCCCACCCGTTGCTCCAGTCGCCCAGCGCGCAGAGCACGCCCTCGAGCCCGCCGTCGGGCCCGTCGACGGTGGCCCGGGCCTCGAAGCCCGCGCCGAGGGGCGGCAGCAGGTCCTCGGCGATTCCGCCCCCGCCGGGTTGGAACGTGCTGCGGTACCGGAGTCCGTTCGGGCTGGGCTCCATGGCGACGGCCCGGGCGGTGAACGCGTCCTCCAGCGGGAGCACGTTGTTGTGCCCGGCCTCGAACCACCATCGCTCGACCAGCGCGGCGACGACGTCGGGGTGCTCGTCGGCGAGGTCGGTCGACTCGGAGAAGTCGTCGTCGAGGCGGAACAACGACCAGCGGTCGGTGGCGAAGTCCTTGCTGCCCTCGACGCGCTCCCACTCGACCGTCAGCTGCCGCCCGACGTGGTCGGTCGTGGCCTTCCACCCGTCGTGGTAGATGGCTCGCGACCCGAGCATCTCGAAGTACTGCGTGCCCCGGGGCGACGGCGCCTCGGCCGACTCGAACGTGAGCACCAGCGACGCCCCGGCGACGGGCAGCTGGTCGTGCCCGTCGACCCGGGCGGGCGGCGCGACGCCGCACGCCTCGAGCACCGTCGGGAGGAGGTCGACGGCGTGGCAGAACTGGCTCCGCACCTCCCCGGCCGCCGCGATGCGGGCCGGCCAGCGCACGACGAGCGGGGTGCGGACCCCGCCGAGCCAGGTGAACCGCTTCCACAGCCGCAGCGGCGTGTTGCCGGCCCACGCCCAGCCCCAGGGGTAGTGGTTGTACGAGCGGGGGCCGCCCAGGTCGTCGATGCGGGCCAGCGTGTCCTGCACGTCGTCGACCCGGTCGTGGGTGAAGCGGTGCTCGTTGAACGTGCCGACGGGGCCGCCCTCGGCCGAGGTGCCGTTGTCGGAGATCAGCATGACGATCGTGTTGTCGAGCTCGTCGATCGCCTCGAGGAAGGCGAGGAGGCGGGCGATCTGCTGGTCGGTGTGGGTGAGGAAGCCGCCGAACACCTCCATGAAGCGGGCGTACAGGCGGCGCTCGTCGGCGGGCAGGGCGGCCCAGTCGTCGATCCACGGGGGGCGGGGCGCGAGCTTCGTCCCCGCCGGCACGATGCCCAGCTCGAGCTGCCGGGCGAACAGCCGCTCGCGCCACGCCTCCCACCCGTCGTCGAACCGGCCGGCGTAGGCGTCGATGAACTCGCGCGGCGCGTGGTGTGGCGCGTGCATCGCGCCGGTCGCGAAGTAGAGGAAGAACGGCTTGTCCGGCGTGGCGTGCTGCTGGTCGCGGATGAGACGGATGGCCTGGTCGGTGAGGTCCTCGGTGAGGTGGTACCCCTCGTCGGGCGTGCGGGGCGGGTCGACGAAGCCGTTGTCGCGCACGAGGTCGGGCGTCCACTGGTTCGTGTCGCCGGCGAGGAACCCGTAGTGGCGCTCGAAGCCGAGGCCGAGCGGCCAGCGGTCGAACGGTCCCGAGGCCGACTGCTCCCAGCGGGGGGCGAGGTGCCACTTGCCGACGGCGAACGTCGACCAGCCCTCGTCCCGCAGGATGCGCGGCAGCGTCGCCGCCGACCGCGGGATGCGTCCGTCGTAGCCCGGGAAGCCGATCGGGATGTCGGTCAGGAACCCCATGCCGACGGCGTGGTGGTTGCGCCCGGTGAGCAGGCAGGCTCGCGTCGGCGAGCACAGCGCCGTCACGTGGAAGCGGTTGTAGCGGAGGCCCTCGGCCGCCAGCCGGTCGATGGCCGGCGTGTCGAGGTCGCTCCCGAAGCACCCCAGCTGACCGAACCCGAGGTCGTCGAGCACGATGACCACCACGTTCGGTGCGCCCGCGGCCGGCTTCGGCGCCGGGTGGAACTCGGGGGTCGACTCGGCGATCGTGCGGCCGAGGTGGAGGCGGGTCATCGGCGCATCCTGCCCGCCGCCCGCCCGCGGCGCGTGGACCGCCGCCGCGCCCGGCGGCCGGCCTCGTAGAGTTCCGGGCCCATGAACCGGTTGCGTTCCAACAGCCCCTGCTGGTGCGGCAGCGGCCGCAAGCTCAAGCGCTGCCACGGCGACCACCAGGCCCACCGGCGCCCGGCCGTGGCCCCCGGCGGGGTCAGCGAGCACCGGGACGTGCCGTCGTCGATCCCCCGCCCCCCGTACCTCGCCAACGACGGCGCCCCGACGCCGGCGCCCCCGCAGATCCACGCGGGCCCCGAGCTCGAGCGGCTGCGTCACGCCTGCCAGGTGGCGGCCGAGGTGCTCGCCGAGGCCGGCGCCGCCGTGGCACCTGGCGTGACCACCGACGAGCTCGACGCGATCGCCCACGCCGCCTACCTGCGCCGGGGCGCCTACCCCAGCACGCTCGGCTACCGCGGCTACCGCAAGTCCGTGTGCACGTCGGTGAACGAGGTCATCTGCCACGGGATCCCCGACGACCGGGTCCTCCAGCCCGGCGACATCGTCAACGTCGACGTGACCGCGTACATCGACGGCATGCACGGCGACACGTCGGCCACGTTCGCCGTGGGCGAGATCGACGGCCCGACGGCGAGCCTCGTCGACCTCACCCGCCGGGCGCTCCTCCTGGGCATCGCCGCCGTCGGCCCCGAACGCGACCTCACGACCGTCGGTGAGGCGATCCAGCCCTTCGCCTTCGCCCACGGCCTCGGCGTCGTGCGCGACTACGGGGGCCACGGCATCGGCGCCACCTTCCACGCCGCGCCGCACGTGAACCACGCCGTGATGCGCGCCGCTCCCGTCCCCCTCGTGCCCGGGCTGACCTTCACCGTCGAGCCCATGCTCAACGCCGGCACCGAGACCCACCGCCTCTGGCCCGACGGATGGACGGTGGTCACCGAGGACCTGCTGCCGAGCGCCCAGTTCGAGCACACCGTGATCGTCACGGAGACGGGCGTCGAGATCCTGACCCTCACCGCCGAGGGCAGCAGCCCGGCCGGCACGCTGGCCACCACCGTCTCGGCCTGACCTCCACCGCGGTCGATCCCCGCGAGGATGGGGCGATGGAGCTTCTCGACGCCCTGCGCACCACCGGCGCCGTCCGCGAGTTCACGCCCGAACCGGTGGCCGACGACGTGGTCTGGCGGGTGCTCGACAACGCCCGCTTCGCGCCCAGCGGCGGCAACCAGCAGGGGTGGCATGTCGTCGTGGTCAAGGAGCCGGCCACTCGGCTCGGGCTGCGGGACCTGTACCTGCCGGGTTGGTACGACTACCTCGCCATGAGCGCGGCCGGCCTGCGGCCGTGGGCCCCGCCGAACGACCCGGCCACCGAGGCCGCGGCGACGGCGGGCGCCGGTGCGATCGCCGCCGCGGCGGCGGCCGGTCCGGGCGGCTTCGCCGAACGGCTCCACGAGGTGCCGGTGCTGCTCGCCCTGTTCGTGGACCTCGGCGTGTTGGCGGCCGTCGACCGCGACAGCGCCCGGTACTCCTTCGCCGGCGGTGCATCGGTGTACCCCTTCGCCTGGAACGTCCTGCTGGCCGCTCGGGCCGAGGGGCTGGGCGGCGTCATCACGACGATGAGCATCCGCGAGGAGCCGGCGGTGAAGGAACTGCTCGGCGCGCCCGCCGACCACGCCCTGGCCGCGGTCATCGCCCTCGGTCGCCCCGCGCGCCAGGGCCGCCGGCTGACCCGGGCGGCGGTCGCCTCGTTCGCCACGCTCGACCGCGTCGACGGCCCTCCCCTGGCGCCCGAACCGGTCACGACCTGACCGGTCCCGC
>JACDCH010000280.1 GCA_013694495.1 Acidimicrobiia bacterium
GTTCCCGTGGCGGCAGGACGCGCCGCAACGCCTCGACTTGCTCGTCCCGGAGCGGAAGCTGATCATCGAGGCAGACGGGCGGCGGTGGCACACGCGGGTGGCCGACTTCGATCGCGACCGCTGGCGCGACAACGAGGCCCTCGCCCACGGCTACGGGACCCTCCGCTTCACGTGGGTGCACCTGACGTGCGCCCCCGACGACGTCGCCTCCCTGGTCCTGCGAACGCTCGACCAGCGAGCCGCCGCGTGACCCATCGTCCGCCGAGGACGCGTCGGTGCCGGCGCCGACCGGAGGGTGTGTACATGACCGTTCGGTCCTGCTGGCACCCTCCGGTTCACGAGGCTCACGACCGGAGGGTGTGTACATGACCGTTCGGTCCTGCTGGCACCCTCCGGTTCTCGCAGCCGGCGCCGGACGCGGAGGGGGCGCACGGGGCGGCGGCCGTAGCCTCCTCGGCCGTGCTCGACCGACTCGCCGCCCTGGAGCAGGAGTTCCAGCAGGTCGAGGCGCGCCTGAGCGACCCCGAGCTCCAGGGCGATCACGTGCGCTACACGGTCGAGGCGCGACGGCACCACGAGCTGGCGCCGGTGGCGGCGGCGGCGGCCGAGCTCCGCCTGCGGCTGGGCGACCTCGACACGGCCAGGGAGATGGAGGCCGAGACCACCGGCGCCGATCGAGACTTCTACCGGGCCGAGCGCGTCGCCGCCGAGGCCGACATCGCCCGGATCGAGGCCGAGCTCCAGGCGCTCCTCCTGCCCAAGGACCCGAACGACGCGCGCGACGTGATCGTCGAGGTCCGCGGGGCGGAGGGCGGCGAGGAGGCCAACCTCTTCGCCCGCGACCTCTTCGCCATGTACGAGGGCTTCGCCGGCCGCAAGGGCTGGAAGCTCCAGGTCCTCGGCTCGACGGTGTCCGACCTGGGCGGGTTCGCCGACGTCACGTTCAAGCTGTCGGGCAAGGAGGTGTGGACCCGCATGCAGCACGAGGGCGGGCCGCACCGTGTGCAGCGGGTGCCGGTCACCGAGAGCCAGGGCCGCATCCACACGTCGTCGGCCACCGTGGCCGTGCTGCCGGAGGCCGACGAGGTCGAGGTCACCATCGCCGACAAGGACCTCAAGGTCGACGTGTACCGCTCGTCGGGGCCGGGGGGCCAGTCGGTGAACACCACCGACTCGGCGGTGCGCATCACCCACCTGCCGACCGGCCTCGTGGTCGCCATGCAGGACGAGAAGAGCCAGCTGCAGAACAAGGCCCGGGCGCTGCAGGTGCTGCGCAGCCGCCTACTGAAGCTCGAGCAGGACCGCCAGCAGGCCGAGGCGTCGTCGGCCCGCACCACCCAGGTCGGCGGCGGGGGGCGGAGCGAGAAGATCCGCACCTACAACTTCAAGGAGAACCGGGTCACCGACCACCGCATCGGCCTGACCGTCTACAAGCTCGAGCGGGTGCTGGCCGGCGAGCTCGACGAGATCAGCGACGCCCTCGTCTCCGACGACCAGGCCCGGCGGCTCGCCACCGGCGATGCTTGAGATGAAGGGCTCCCGACCGCCTCGGGCGAAGCCCCTCGACGCGGGAACCCGGAATCGAATCGAGACACAGGAAGGATCTGCGGGCAACGCCTCGTTCGGCTCCGATCCATCCGCAGATCCTGAGTCGCCCCCGCCCGCGCCCGCCGCGCCGGTCCCGTGGCGCCAGCTCGTGGCCGGCGCCATCGCCGCTGGCCTCGAACCCGCCGAGGCCCGGTGGATCGGCGAGGAGGCGAGCGGGTGCGAGGGGGCTGACTGGGTCAGGGAGCTCGACCAGCCGAGCACCGTGCGCACGCAGCGCAGCTTCGACGAGATGGTCGAGCGCCGGCTGGCCGGTGAGCCGTTGCAGTACGTGCTCGGGCACTGGGCGTTCCGCGACCTCGACCTCCTCGTCGACCGCAGGGTCCTCATCCCCCGACCGGAGACCGAGTGGGTGGTCGAGGCGGCGCTGGCGCTCGTGCCCGCCGACCGGGCTCCCACCGTCGTCGACCTCGGCACCGGCTCCGGGGCGATCGCCCTGTCCTTCGCCCGGGCGCTGTGGCCCCGCGTGCGGGTGGTGGCCACCGACGTGTCGCCCGCGGCGCTGGCCGTGGCCCGGGCCAACGTCGCTGGCCTGGGCCGTCCGGGCACGAAGGTCGAGCTGCACGAGGGCGACTGGTTCGACGCGCTCCCGCCCGAGCTCGAGGGCGAGGTCGACCTCCTCGTGTCGAACCCGCCGTACGTCGCGCCCACCGACGAGCTCCCGCCCGAGGTGGCCGACTGGGAGCCGGCCGGCGCGCTCGTGCCCGGCCCCACCGGCCTCGAGGCGCTCGGCACGGTGCTCGCCGGCGCGGCGACGTGGCTGCGCGCCGGCGGTTGGGTCGTGTGCGAGA
>JACDCH010000282.1 GCA_013694495.1 Acidimicrobiia bacterium
GGCTCGAGCGGCTGGTCCGTGCGGGCCGGCTCGGCCGGTGCGGCGGCCACGAGCGCCGTCGGGGTCGTGGCGGCCCGGTCGGCTTCATCGTGGAGCTCGGCGAGCAACGTCTCGAACTGCAGGCGCCCGGCGAGCCACGCCAGGGCGCCGGCCCGGTCGGTGTCGTGCTGGGTCATGCGGGGAGTGAACCGCGCCGCGCTCGCGAAAGCTAGCGATCGTGACGGGTGTCACCATCTGAAACGAAGATGGCGGCCGTCCGTTCCGGAGATGCTCGACACGAACGGTTGTTCGAAGTTACGCTGCTGTCGTTCCCGCTGAACCGGGCAGCACGGCGTTCGACGACGGCTTCACTGTCACACCCCCCGTGCATGCTCACCCCACAACGGAAGTCGTCGTCACCCGGTGGTTGCCGGTCGGCTCCCGATCAGGCACGCAACCCAGACAAGGAGCCCACGGTGGAACGAGACAAGGACCGCGACAAGTCGCTCGAGATGGCGCTGGCCGGCATCGAGAAGCAGTTCGGCAAGGGGTCGGTCATGAAGATGGGCGACAAGGGGAGCATGGCCATCGAGGCCATCTCCACCGGCGCCCTCGCCCTCGACCTCGCCCTCGGCATCGGGGGCCTCCCCCGGGGCCGGGTGGTGGAGATCTACGGGCCCGAGTCCTCGGGCAAGTCGACGCTCGCCATGCACGTCGTCGCCGAGGCGCAGCGCAACGGCGGCATCTGCGCCTACATCGACGCCGAGCACGCCATGGACCCGGTCTACGCCGGCGCCATCGGCGTCGACGTCGACGAGCTGCTGATCAGCCAGCCCGACACGGGTGAGCAGGCGCTCGAGATCTGCGACATGTTGATCCGGTCGAACGCGCTCGACGTCGTCGTCATCGACTCGGTGGCGGCGCTCACGCCCCGGGCCGAGATCGAGGGCGAGATGGGCGACACGCACGTCGGCCTGCAGGCCCGCCTGATGTCCCAGGCCCTGCGCAAGCTCACGGCCAACCTCAACCGGTCGAACACGATCTGCATCTTCATCAACCAGCTGCGGGAGAAGATCGGCGTGATGTTCGGCTCGCCGGAGACGACGCCGGGCGGCCGGGCGCTGAAGTTCTACAGCTCCGTCCGCATCGACATCCGCCGCATCGAGTCGCTCAAGGACGGCGCCGAGGTGGTCGGCAACCGGACCCGCTGCAAGGTCGTGAAGAACAAGGTCGCACCGCCGTTCAAGCAGGCCGAGTTCGACATCATGTACGGCAAGGGCATCTCGCGGGAGGGGTCGCTGCTCGACATCGGCGTCGACCTCGGGCTGATCAAGAAGTCGGGGGCGTGGTTCACCTACGACGGTGAGCAGCTCGGCCAGGGCCGGGAGAACGCCAAGGCGTTCCTCCACGACAACGCCGAGCTCCTGGTCGAGATCGACGAGCGGATCAGAAGCCAGGTCGGGATCGGGCTCAAGGACGCCGACGAGGTGCTCGTGGCCGACCTCGACGAGCCCATCTCGCTGGACTGACCTCCTCGACCTCCTCGACCGCCCGGCTTCCACAATCCGGACGAATCGGCAGAACCGGTGGCCCGCTCGAAGGAGCGGGCGCCCGGGTGTCGAATCTCTCCCCGACGGCCGGGCGGCGTCCGGGCGCGGCTCGAGCAACGGGGACTTCGATGGAGACGCTCAAGGTTTCGACCAAGTCGAGCCCCAACTCGGTCGCCGGCGCCATCGCCGGAGCGATGCGCCAGGCCGGCGCCGTCGAGATCCAGGTCGTCGGGGCCGGCGCGCTCAACCAGGCGATCAAGGCGGTGGCCATCGCCCGCGGCTACGTGGCCGCTTCCGGGCTCGACCTGGTGTGCATCCCGACGTTCGCCGACATCGAGATCGACGGCGAGCGCCGCACCGCCATCCGGTTGTCGGTCGAGGACCGCACCCACCGCCGGGCCCAGCCGCTGCCCCACGTCGACCTCGAGACGCTCAGGATCAACTGACGCGCCGGCGTCGGCGTCGGTTCAGGACGTGCGGCGGAACAACGGCGACGCGACGCGCCTGTCGACCGCCGGGGCGCTGGGGGTCTGGGGGCGGAGCCCCCAGGCATCGGCCGCAGGGCGACGAAGTCGGCCGAGGACCGCAACGACCGAGCGGAGCGAGGGCTCCAAACTCGCGGAACGGAGCGAAGCGAGTGACGGCGACTCAGCCGATCCGGCCCAGCAGCTCGGCGAACACCACCTCGGCGTCGACCTCGAGGCCATGGCGGGCGAACCAGCCGCACACGTTAACGACGTCGCGGTGCAGCAGCTCGAAGCCCTGGGTCGAGCCGACGAGGTCGACGGCCTGCGGGACGTCGATGACCCACAGCCGGTCGGCCCACCACAGGAGGTTGTAGGCCGACAGGTCGGCGTGCACCCACCCGGCGTCGACCATCAAGAACATGGCTTCCACCAGCTGGTCCCAGGCCCGGCGCAGTTCCGGCGGCGACAGGCGGGCCTGGGCGAGGCGCGGGGCGGCGCCCTGGTCGTCGCCGAGGTACTCGAGGAACAGCCCGCCATGGTCGTCGAACGACACCGGGAACGGCACGGGCGCGCCGACCTCCCACAACGAGCGGAGCACATCGTGCTCCTGGCCCAGCCAACTCTCGGCCACGACCTGCTTGCCGTGGCGCGACATCTTCTCGACGGCCCGCCGGTCGCGCGAGTTGGCCGGGGCCCGGCCCTCGCGGTAGCCGATGTCGTTGCGGAACGTGGCGGCCCGGGTGAAGCCGAGCTCCTCGAGCTGGCCCTTGTAGGCGACCCGCCGGGGCCGGTACCGCTTCTGGGCCAGGAGGTGGCGGCCGCTGCCGTCGCGCCGGGAGCGCTCGACGACGCGGATCTCCGCCTCCTTGCCGCTCTTGAGGACGCCGAGATCGACGTCGGTGAACCACTCGGTCAGGACCCAGTCGGGAACGGGGCGCGCCATCTGTGCCTCCAGGAGCTCGGTGCGGACTGCGGTCCGCCCCTCGGGCCCGGGAGCGCCGGCGTCAGGTGGTGACGGGGCTCAGCGGTGCGGCGGGAGAAGGGCGGTCGGCCAGAACGTCGGTCGTCACGGCGGAACCCCCCTTCCTGTCGGCTGCGGGGGCACGCTCGCACGCCGTTGCCGGCGATGCAACCGGTTTCCGGCCGCCGGGAGGGCCCGCCGTAGCCTGCGGTCGTGCCCGACGGTCGCCGCTTCCTCATACGCACCTTCGGGTGCCAGATGAACGAGCACGACTCGGAGCGGATCGCGGGCCTGTACGAGGCCGAGGGCATGACGGCCACGGACTCGCTCGACGACGCCGACATCGTGGTGCTCAACACGTGCTGCATCCGGGAGAACGCCGACAACAAGTTCTACGGGCACCTCGGCCACCTGAAATCGGTGAAGGCCAAGCGGCCGGACCTGCAGATCGTGGTCGGCGGCTGCCTCGCCCAGAAGGACAGGGACTCGATCCGCGAGCGGGTGCCCGAGGTCGACGTGGTGTTCGGCACCCACAACGTGCACCGAGCCGCCGCACTGCTCGAGCAATCCCGCTTCGACGGCCCGATCGTCGAGGTGTGGGACGAGGGCGACGGCGAGACGGCGTCGAGCCTCCCGGCCCGCCGAGAGCTCCCCTGGGCGGCGTGGATCACGATCCAGGTCGGGTGCGACAACAGCTGCGCGTTCTGCATCGTCCCCGCCGTGCGCGGCCGCGAGGTGAGCCGCACGCCCGACGACATCGTGGCCGAGGTCGCGGCGGCGGCGGTCGACGGCGTGAGCGAGGTCACGCTGCTCGGCCAGAACGTGAACAGCTACGGCCGCGACCTCACCCGCCGGCGCCCGCTGTTCGCCGATCTGCTCCGCGCCGTCGGCGCGGTCGAGGGCGTACGGCGGGTGCGCTACACGAGCCCGCACCCCAAGGACCTCCGGCCCGAGACGATCGCGGCGATGGCCGAGACGCCGGCGGTGTGCGACCACCTGCACCTTCCGTTGCAATCGGGGAGCGACCGGGTGCTGGCCGCCATGCACCGGGGCTACACGGCCGAGCGCTACCTCGACCGGCTCGCCGCCGCCCGGGCTGCCATCCCCGATCTGGCGGTGACGACCGACATCATCGTCGGCTTCCCCGGCGAGACCGACGACGACTTCGAGCGCACCCTCGAGGTCGCCGCCACCGCCGCCTACGACAGCGCCTACACGTTCATCTTCAGCCCCCGGCCGGGCACGGCGGCCGCCGAGCGGGTCGACGACTTCGTACCGGCCGACGTCGTGGCCGAGCGGTTCGAGCGGCTCCGGGTGGTCGTCGAGCGCTCGGCGCTGGCCCGCCACCGCTCCCGGGTCGGGCGGGTGGAGGAGGTGGTGGTGGAGGGACCGAGCCGCCGCGACGCAGCGGTCACCACCGGGCGGACCGGGCAGAACAAGCTCGTCCACTTCACCACCGAGGCGCCGATCCGGCCCGGCACGTACGCCGAGGTCCTCGTCACCGGCGCTGCCCCCCACCACCTCACGGGCGACCTGCTCGCCGTCACCGCGGCCGCCCGCCACCGCACGCGCCTCGCCATCACCGCTGGTTGACCCTCACGATCGAGCCGGAGGCGTGGGGCTCGCCGGTGGGGCAGGCGCTCGTGCACGCCCTCGACCGCGACCTCGACGAGCGCTATGCCGGCGACGTCGACATCGAGGGCGAGCCCGACCGGGCCATGCTCAACGTGCTGGGCGACACGGTGATCCCGCCGCACGGCGTCTTCCTCGTCGCCCGCCTCGGTGGCGAGCCGGTCGGCTGCGGCGCCCTCCGGCGCCACACCGACGAGGAGGCCGAGGTCAAGCGCATGTACGTCGCGCCGGGCGGCCGGGGCCGAGGCGTGGGCCGGGCCCTGCTCGCCGCCCTCGAGGCCGCCGGCGCGTGTTTCGGCTACCCCCGGCTCGTGCTCGAGACCGGCGTCCGCCAGGCCGAGGCGATGGCGCTCTACGAGTCGGCCGGGTGGACGCCCATCGGCAACTACGGCGCCTACCGCAACAGCCCGCTGTCGCGCTGCTACGAGAAGCGCATCTAGTGGCAATACCGTGTAGTTAGGGTTACATGGGTGTAGTTTGGTGGGGTGCCTCGCTCCGGTTGGAAGAAGCCCGAGTCGGATCGCCGCTTGTCGGATCTGGTGTCGGTCGGCGTGTTGATGAAGGTGTTCCCGTCGGAGGCGGTCGACGCCGTGATCGCCGAGTGTGGCCGGACGGAGCAGCGGTTCCGGTCGTTGCCGGCCCGGTCGATGGCGTACTTCGCGATGGGGATGGCGTTGCATGCCGATGGGTCCTATGAGGATGTGTTGGCCCTGATCTCTGATGGTGTGGCGTGGGCGGAACGCTCGGAGGGGTCGGCGAAGCCGCCGACGAAGGCGGCGATCTTCCAGGCCCGGTCCCGGCTGGGTCCTGAACCGGTGGCCGGCTTGTTCGACCGGGTCGCGCGGCCGTTGGCGGCCAAGGACACGCCGGGGTGCTGGCTGGCCAGGCGGCGTCTGGTCGCGGTCGATGGGACTTGTCTGGATCTGGCGGACAGCCCAGCGAACGACTCGTTCTTCGGTCGGCCCGGGGTGATGAAGGGAGAACGGTCGGCGTTCCCCCAGGCCCGGGTGGTCGCGCTGGCGGAGTGCGGCACCCACACGATGTTCGAAGCGGTGATCGGGCCGTACACGACATCGGAGAACGTCCTGGCCCGTGACCTGTTGGGCCGGCTCACCAAGGGCATGTTGTGCCTCGCTGACCGCGGGTTCTACAGCTTCGAGGCATGGCAGAACGCCCGGGAAACCGGGGCCGATCTGCTGTGGCGGATCAAGGACAACATCGGGCTCGAGTCGGTCAAGGATCTGCCCGACGGGTCGTGGCTGGCCGAGGTGTTCCACTCCACCGCCGACCGCCACCGCCGAGATCCGGTCACGGTCCGGGTCATCGAGTACACGATCGAAGACGGCCGGGACCCGACCGGGCCGTTCCGGTTGATCACCACGATCCTCGATCACCGCAAGGCCCCCGCCGAAGTGCTCGCCGCCGCGTACACGCAACGCTGGGAGATCGAGTCGACCTTCGACGAGCTCAAGACCCACCAGCGAGGACCGAGGGCCGTGCTGCGCTCCAAGTCACCCGAGCTCGTCCTCCAGGAGATCTGGGGGCACCTGTGCTGCCACTACGCCATCCGCACCCTCATGTTCGACGCCGCCCGCGAAGCAGGCCGCGATCCCGACCGCGTGTCCTTCGTCGCCGCCCTGCGGATCTCACGCCGTTCCATCGCCCAGACGGGCGCCTTTCCCCCCTGAGGCCCCCGCCACCACCGACCGGCTCTGGCGTCACGCCATCGCCGAGCTCGTCACCCGGCTCCTGCCCCGACGCCGACCCCGAGCCAACCCCCGCGTCGTCAAACGCAAGTACACCCGCTGGCACGTCAAACGAGCACGCCACCGCGACTGGCCCCAACCCGACCGGCCACCCGACCAAGCCGTCAGAATCTAAGTAAAACGGTATTGCATCTAGTGGTCGGCCGGCGGCGGCTGGTGCTGGGCCAACCGCTCGAGGATGCGCCGCTCGCGCTCGGCGAGCGCCGGGTCGATGGCCGGAACGACGACCGGTGGCGGGGGGTCGGCGAGGAGGTCGCCGGCGGCGTCGGGCTCCACGGCGACCTCGGCCTGGCGGAGGCGGTCGAGGATGTCGTCGCGCCTCGTGAAGGCCGACTCGTCGAGACCCGCCTTCTTCGCCTTCTTGTTCGGCACGGCGATGGGCCGCAGCACCGGCGCCCCACCCGGCAC
>JACDCH010000292.1 GCA_013694495.1 Acidimicrobiia bacterium
CCGCAGGCGGTTCGGGAGACCGGTGAGCGCGTCGTGCGACGCCTGGCGCTCCAGGGACGCTTCGGCCCGCTTCCGCTCGGTGATGTCCCGGGCGTTGACGACGATGCCCCCGACCGACGGCCGGTCGGCGAGGTCGGAGACGACGGCCTCGAAGAAGCGCCAGGTGCCGTCGGCCACCAGCACCCGCAGCTCCAGGGGAGCGGCGACCGGCCCCGCGACCAGCCCGGCCCGCACACCCCGGCGGAGCGACACGAGATCGGCCGGGTGGACGAGCGACGACGTGGCGAGCCCGACAAGCTCCGCCGGGGCGCGCCCCAGGAGGTGGAGGCTCGCCTCGCTGGCGTAGGAGATGTGCCCGGACGCGTCGAGGATGAGGATGAGGTCCGAGGAGTTCTGCACGAGCGAACGGAACCGGTCCTCGCGCTCGCGCAGCGAGTCCTCGGCCCGCTCCTTCTTCTCGTTCACCGCCGCGGCCATGCGGACGACGAACACGACGCCGAGCACGTTCATGGCCGCCACCCCGTGCACCAGCGGCTCACTGATGAGCGACGGCGCCCACCCGCGTACGATCGCCACCTGGCCCACTGCGATCCAGGCGACGCTCCAGAACGCCGTGACCCGCCAGGGTCGCGAGCCCCGGACGGTGTTCTCCTGGGCGATGAAGGCGTAGAAGATGGCGAGCGCCGGACCCCACCCGGTGAGGTAGATCGTCGCAGTCACGAACGCGCTGTGGGCGACGACCCGACAGCGCACCGGGAGCGGGCTGGGCCGGCGCCGGAACCAGAGCTCGGCCGCGGCGCACACCAGGGCGCCGCTCCAGAGCACGCCGACGTACGCCCACAGCGGCTGGTCGGCGACGAGGTCGAGCTCGCGCAGGATCCACAGCGCCACGAGCGCAACGGGGTTGATCACCCATCCCACCACGAGCGGCGAGATCGACCGCCGCTGCCTGCGATCCTGCCCTGCCTCGCGCTCCCCCTCGCTCATGCGTCGTCCCCGGGTCCTCGCGTTGCTCGCGGCTGGCTGGCCGTGCACGTGATGTCCGTTCCTGCTCGGCAGCAGCGGCCGGGAGCTGAACGAGCGGCAGGGAAATAGCGCGTTCGCGTCATGCGGTTGAACCGTCACGCGGGCGAGCCTGCCGGGGCGTGGCGTGGACGCCGGCTGCCCTCGGCGGGCGCCCACGGGCGCTCCCAGCCTCGAGGCGAGCGCCACCCGCCCGCAGCAACCGGAGTCGCATGGGGAGCACGACCGCAGATCGGGGATCCCGGGCGACCGCGAGAGGGAAGACGTCCCGGCCGGGTCACTCCATGCGAGCCGACCTGCTGGGCCTCGTCGCCGCCGTGGCCATCGCGCTGACACTGGGCGCCGTGTGGGAGGCCGCCGAAGCCCGGCGCGATGCCCGGGAGGACGCCGGCGACGATGCGCGGTTTGCGGCGCAGTTCTCGGCCCGCGAGGTCGGGCACGGCGTGGAGGACGCCGAGCGAGCCGTGCTCGAGGTCGCCGCGGACCCGGCGACCGCTGCCGCGCTCGAATCCCCGCAGCCCGGCTGCACGCTCGCGTTCAACGGCTTCGGGACGTTCGCCCGTGGCCACGTCGACGTCGTGGGTGCGGATGGTTCGGTCGCGTGCTCGTCGCTGCCGACCGGCGTCAGCGCACCCGGCTACGGCGGGGCCTCGTGGTTGGACCGGCTGGACGAGCCGTTCACCCTCGCGCCGGCGTCGGACGCCCGCACCCAGGCCGACGTGGTGCTCGTCGCCCGCCCGGTGGCCGGCGGTGGCGCCGTGGTGGCCTTCCTCGACCTCGAGCCGCTCGGCCCGGCGCTGCAATCGACGTTCGGCGGCGGCAGGAACCTCGAGGTGCTCGCCGTGTCGAACGACGGCGAAACCGTGCTCAGCCGCTCGATCGACCCGGCGCGGTGGGTGGGTGCCGGCCTCGCGGCAACGCCCTTCGTCGGCGGGTCGGCCGCGTCCGAGCGCCCCGACGTCGACGGCCGCAAGCGCATCTACGCCGCCGCCACGGTGCCGGGCACCGACTGGGTTGTGTACGCCGGCGCCGACTCGGCCGAGGTGCTCGCCGTCGCCGATGCCCACGTCCGCCGGGATCTCCCGGTGGCCCTGCTCGGCCTCGTGCTCCTGTTGGCGGCGGCGCTGTTCGTGGAACGCCGGCTGACCGGACCGATCCGGCGGTTGAGCGCGGACGTGCGCTCCGCAGCCGCCACCGGAACGTGGCAGAGCAACCCCGAAGGGGGCGGGCCGGGCGAGGTCGTCGCCCTCGCCGACGGCTTCGCCGCGCTGATCGACGCGTTCGACCGGGAGCACCTGGCGGGTTCCCGGCTGGCCGCGCTCGTGGAGTCGTCCCACGACGCGATCATCGGCATGACCCTCCACGGCGTGATCACGAGCTGGAACATCGGCGCGACCGAGATGTACGGCTACCGGGCGTCCGAGATGGTCGGTGCGCCCTACGCCGCGCTGGTCCCCGTCGACTGCGTCCCGGACTTCCAGGACGCGCTCGCCGCCGTCGCCCGAGGGACGCTGCTCGATCCGCGGGAGACGGTGCGCCGCTGCGAGGACGGCACCCTCCTCGACGTCGCCGTCCGGGTCTCGCCCGTCATGGGCAACGCCGGCCAGATCGTGGGGGCGTCGGTGGTTGCCCGCGACATCACGGTGCACAAGCGCGACGTGGAAGCGCTGCGCGCCAGCGAGGCGCGCAAGTCGGCGGTCCTGCACTCCGCGCTCGACTGCGTGATCACCATGGACCACGCCGGCCGGATCGTGGAGTTCAACCCCGCGGCCGAGCGCACGTTCGGCTACACGGCGGCCGAAGCGTACGGGCGCGCGCTCGCCGAGCTCATCATCCCTCCTGCATTCCGAGCGGCCCACGCCGCCGGCCTCACTCGCTACCTCCTGAGCGGCGAGGGCCCCATCCTCGGCGAACGCCTGGAGCTGACCGCGATCCGGGCGGATGGCTCCGAGTTCCCGGTGGAGCTCACGGTGACCCGGGTGGACATGACCGGCCCGCCGCTCTTCACGGGGTACCTGCGCGACCTCACGGACCGGATCCGGGCCGACGAGGAGCGGGAGTCCCTCGAGCACCGCCTCAACCAATCGCAGCGGCTCGAGAGCCTCGGCCAGCTCGCCGGTGGCATCGCCCACGACTTCAACAACCTGCTGGCCGTCATCCTGGGCTACGCCGGCTTCGTCGCCGAGCACCCCGGGATCGACGACGAGGTGCGCGGCGACGTCGAGCGCATCCAGCGGGCCGGGCAGCGGGCCGTCGACCTCACCCACCAGCTGCTCATCTTCGGGCGCCGCGACACCGTCGAGCCCGCGGTGCTCGACCTCAATGCCATCGTCGCCGACGTCCAGGAGCTGCTGGCGCGGAGCATCGGCGCCGACGTGCGTCTCGTGGTCGACACCGCGCCCGACCGGCCCGCCGTCCGGATCGACCGCGGCCAGCTCGAGCAGGTGCTGCTGAACCTTGCCCTCAACGCCCGCGACGCCATGCCGGACGGCGGGACGCTCACCATCGAGACCGCGGTGGTCGAGCTCGACACCGCCTTCGCCCGCCTCCATGGCGGCACCGGCCCGGGCCAGTACGCCCGGCTCACGGTGAGCGACTCCGGCCAGGGCATGCCGCCCGACGTCGCGGCCCGCGCGTTCGAACCGTTCTTCACGACGAAGCCCAAGGGCGAGGGCACCGGCCTCGGGCTGGCGACGGTCTACGGCATCGTGGCCGCCGCGGGGGTGACGTGTCGATCTTCACGGAGGACGGTCTGGGCACGGCGATCGCCGTCGACCTGCCGGTCGTCGACGAGCCGCTCGACGACGTCGAAGGCGCCGACCTCGGTCCCCCGCCCGCCGGCCAGGGCGAGCTGATCCTGCTCGTCGAGGACGAAGCGGCGATGCGCGAGGTGACCGCGCGCATCCTCCGGGCCAACGGCTACCAGGTGATGGAGGCGGGCTCGGCGGACGAGGCGATGGCGCTGGCGGGCGAGTTCGCGTACGAGCTCCTGCTGACCGACGTGGTCATGCCCGGCGGCTCCGGGCGCGACCTGGCGTGGGCGTTGCAGCACGCGCGGCCGGACCTGGCCGTGCTGCTGATGTCCGGCTACAGCCGGGGCGTGCTCGGGGTCCACCGGCCGCTGGACGACGACCTGGCGCTGATCCAGAAACCCTTCACGACCCACCAGCTGCTCGTGCGGGTGCACGGCGCGCTCGCGCCGGCCGGGCCGGACGCGCCGGCCGACCCCGTCCGGCCCGACCTTCAGCGCTGATCGTCGATCAGGCCGGACTGCCGGGCGACGAAGACCGCCTCCAGCTTGGAGTGCACCTGCAGCTTGACGAGCACGTTCTGCACGTGGTTGCGCACCGTGTGGAGGCTGACGAAGAGCTCGTCGCTGATGGCCTGGTTCGTGAGCCCCCGGGCGACGAGCTGGAGGATCTCGCGTTCGCGCTTCGTCAGGGTCGGGGCCAGGCCCCGCTGGGTCAGCCGCGGCCGCACCGCGGCGAGCACGTGGGCGTCCACGTACGCCTCCCCAGCGGCGACGATGCCGATGGCCTCGACGAGCTCGGTGAACGCCTTGTCCTTGGTCAGCACGCCCGCGCACCCGGCGGTGACGGCAGCGACGACGACGAGCTCGTCGGTCGAGCCGGTGAGGATGAGGACGGCGGTGCCGGCGCTGGCGGCTCTGATCGCGACGGCGGCATCGCTGCCGAGTCCGTCGGGGAGCTGGAAGTCGACGACGGCGACCGCGGGTCGCAGCGCTTCGGCCCGGCCGATGGACTCGGCCATCGTCGCCGCCGTCCCCACGACTTCGATCGCCGGCTCGCGCTCGAGGAGGCGGACGACGCCCTCCATGAACATCTCGTGGTCGTCGACGATGAGGACCCGGATGCGTTCGCTGCGCTCCGGCTCGTCAGCCACCGTCGGAACCCCCGCATGACGTGCCCAGGCCCGGGATCCTCGCGCGGACGGTCCGGTCCCGTTCGTTTAGCGTACCCGTCCTCGCCCGTCCCGGGGGCGCGAAGGAGGTACCGATGGTCGCGTGGAAGCGGTGGCTCCGCTACGCCAAGGCGCGGGTCGACGCCGCCGTGCGGTCGGGCGAGAAGGAGCTCGACCGGCGGGAGGCGGAGCTCGACGCCGAGGTGGCCGACAAGCCCTGGTTGACGAGCGATCGCGACTCGCCCACCTTCGACGAGGCCAAGGCCCGCATCGAGGACCGGGCCGGGCGCAGCGGCGCGGCCGGTCCGCCGCTGTCGCCCAGCGGGCAGCCGGCCTTCGACATCGCCGCCCAGGAACGGGCGGCGGCCGAGCGCCTCGCCGGCATCCGGCAGTCGCTCGGGCTCGACGACGAGCCGGAGGGGCCCGCCGACCCGGCGCCGCCGAAGGAGCCGGAGTCCGGCAAGGACAAGGGCCCGAAGCCGAGCAAGCCGTCGAAGCCGTCGAAGCCGGGTTGAGGAGGGCAGCGATGCGGGTGCACGTCGACCAGGAGATCTGCGAGGGCCACGGGCGGTGCTACGCCATCGCGCCCGAGCTGTTCGAGCCCGACGAGATCGGCAACGGCCACGAGGTGGGCGACGGCACCGTGACGCCCGAGCTCGAGCGCAAGGCGCGCCTCGCCGTCGGGAACTGCCCCGAGCGCGCCATCACCGTCGAGGAGGGCTGATGGGCCTCCACGAGCCCGTCGAGGACTGGGCGTCGGACTTCGACCACACCGACGACGCGTGGGCCGCCGACCCGTTCCCGATCTGGAACGAGCTGCGCCAGACCTGCCCCGTGGCCCACTCGGACCGCTACCGCGGCGTGTGGCTGCCCACGCGGCACGAGGACATCTCGGCCATCGCCTACGACACCGAGCGCTTCACGTCGCGCAGCGTCGTCGTGAGCGAGTTCCGCCCGCCGCACGAGATGGCGCCGGCCGGCGTTGCGCCGCCGATCTCGTCGGACCCCCCGTTCCACAAGGGCGCCCGGCGGGTGCTGCTGCCCGCCTTCTCGCCCCAGGCGGTCGACCGGCTCGAACCGTCGACCCGCGCCTACTGCGAGGAGCTGGTCGACGGGCTGCGGGGCCACGACGTCGTCGACGCCGCCGAGGGCTACGCCCAGCACATCCCGGTGCGCGTGATCGCTCACATGCTCGGCCTACCCGAGGCGGACGCCGACCGGTTCCGGGGCTTCGTGAACCACGTCCTCGAGGGCGTCGCCCTGCCCATGGAGGAGCGGGCCGCCGGGATGCTCGAGCTCTTCGAGTACCTCAAGGCGCAGATCGACGACCACGTCGCCCACCCCCGCGACGACCTGATCTCCTACCTGCTCGACGCCGAGCTCGACGGCGAGAAGCTCGACTTCTTCCACGTCGGGCGCACGATCGCCCTGCTGCTCATCGCCGGCATCGACACCACGTGGAGCGCGGTGGGAGCGTCGCTGTGGCACCTCGCCGGCCACCCGGCCGACCGGGAGCGTCTCGTCGCCGAACCCGAGCTTCTGCCGACCGCGATGGAGGAGCTGCTGCGGGCCTACGCACCGGTGACGATGGCCCGCCTCGTCCGCGAGGACATGGACTTCGCCGGGTGCCCGATGAAGGCGGACGACTTCGTCCTCCTGCCGTTCCCGGCGGCCAACCGCGATCCGGACGCGTTCGACCGGGCCGACGAGGTGCTGATCGACCGCGAGGTGAACCGCCACGCCGCGTTCGGGCTCGGCATCCACCGCTGCGCCGGCTCGCACCTGGCCCGCATGGAGATGCGGGTCGCGCTCGAGGTGTGGCTCGAGGCGTTCCCGACGTTCCACCTCGCCGACCCCGCCGCGGTGCGCTGGTCGGGCGGCCAAGTGCGCGGCCCCCGCACCCTCCCGCTGCGCATGTCCTGAGGGCCATGATGGGCCCCTCGCCGAGGGGGGTCGGACATGGGGCAGGAATTCGGAGGCGTCGTCGGGCGCACCTACGCCGACTCGACGGCGTGGTGGCCACCGCTGCCCACCGCACCCGATGGCGCCCCGAACGTCGTCGTCGTCGTGCTCGACGACGTCGGCTACGCGCAGCTCGGCTGCTACGGGTCCGACATCGCCACCCCGTGCTTCGACGGGCTGGCGGCTGGCGGCCGGCGCTACTCGAACTTCCACACCACGGCTCTGTGCTCGCCGACGCGGGCGTGCCTGCTCACCGGGCGCAACCACCACTCGAACGGCATGGCCCGCATCGTCGAGTTCTCGGCCGGCTTCCCCGGCTACAACGCGACGATCCCGAAGGAGAACGGCTTCCTCTCCGAGATCCTCGTCCGCAACGGGTACGCCACGTTCGCCGTCGGCAAGTGGCACCTCACCCCGGCCACCGAGTCCACGATGGGCAGCCCCCGCGACAAGTGGCCGCTCGGCCGGGGCTTCGAGCGCTTCTACGGCTTCATGGGCGGCGAGACCGACCAGTTCCACCCCGACCTCGTGTACGACAACCACCCGGTCGAACCGCCGGCGTCCCCCGAGGACGGCTACCACCTCACCGAGGACCTGGTCGACAAGGCGACGCTGTTCATCCGCGACCTGCGCGCCACGGCGCCGGACAAGCCGTTCCTGCTCTGGTTCGCGCCGGGCGCCTGCCACGCCCCGCACCAGGCCCCGCCGGACTTCATCGAGCCCTACCGGGGCCGCTTCGACGAGGGGTGGGACGCGTGGCGCGAGGCGGTGTTCGCCCGGCAGGTCTCGTCCGGCCTGCTGCCGCTTGGCACCGAGCTCTCCGACCGGCCGTCGTGGGTGCCGGCGTGGGACTCGCTCGGGCCCGACGAGCGCCGCCTCTACGCCCGGATGATGGAGGTCTACGCCGGCTTCCTCACGCACACCGACGCCCAGGTCCAGCGCGTCCTCGATGTCATCGAGTCGATGGGCGAGCTCGACGACACCGTCGTCATCGTGCTGAGCGACAACGGCGCCAGCGCCGAGGGCGGGGCGCAGGGCTCGTTCAACGAGCAGTACTTCTTCAACTTCGTGCCCGAGGACCTCGAGGAGAACCTGCGCCGCATCGACGACCTCGGCACTCCACGGGCGAACAACCACTACCCCTGGGGCTGGGCCTGGGCCGGCAACACGCCACTGCGCCGCTTCAAGCGCGACACCCACGAGGGGGGAGTGACCGACCCGTTCATCGTGAACTGGCCGGCCCGTCTCGGCCGCGAGGGCGCCACCCGCCACCAGTACGTGCACGCCATCGACGTGCTGCCCACCCTGCTCGACCTCATCGGCATCGAGCCGCCGCCCACGATCAACGGCCACGAGCAGACGCCCATCGAGGGCACCAGCTTCGCACCGTCGCTGCTGGCCCCGGCCGGCGAGCCCGGCCCCTCCAGCGACCACGTGACGCAGTACTACGAGATGATGGGCTCGCGGGCGCTGTACCACGACGGCTGGAAGGCCGTCGTGTTCCACCCGACGCCGTTCATCGCCTACGACGGCACCGACGTGAGCCAGCCCTTCGACGACGACGCGTGGGAGCTGTACCACGTCGCCGAGGACTTCTCGGAGGTGCACGACGTCGCCACCGGTGAGCCGGAGAAGCTCGAGGAGATGAAGGCCCGGTGGTGGGAGGAGGCGGCCAAGTTCCAGGTCCTGCCGCTCAACAACGAGCCGGGCCGCTTCCGCGACAACCGCTACCGGCGCACCCACTACGAGCTCCATCCGGGCATCGGCCCCATGCCCGAGGCCGTCGCCCCGCTGCTGCGCAACCGGCCGTTCACCATCAGCGTCGAGCTCGACGTCCCGGCCGACGGCGACGTGGCCGGCGTCCTCGTGGCTCACGGCACCCACTCCGGCGGCTACGCGCTGTACCTCAGCGGGAGGCGCCTCCACTACGTCTACAACTTCGTCGGCACCGAGCTCACCACCGTGGCCGCCGAGGTCGACCTGCCCGCCGGCGCCGTCGTCGCCCGACTGGTGAGCGCCCCGGCCGGCGGCGGCGCGGCGGCGATCGAGCTGTTCTACGGCGACGTCCCCGTCGGCCAGGGGCTCATCCCGCGGGTGACGCCCGTCACCTACGGGACGACCGGCTTCACCGTCGGCTACCAGCCCGGCGGTCCCATCTCCCCGGCGCTCGACGGGCGGGCCGAGGTCCCCGCCGGCGTCGTCGCCCGCGTCGTGATCGAGGTGGCCGGGCGGCCGCCGCGCAACCCCGCCGCTGAGGAGCGCGCCGACCTGGCGCTGCAGTGACGGCCCGAGCCCCGGGCGCGAGCGGCGCGACGGCCGCCGTACCGTCGGCGCGATGACGATGCCCTCGGATCCCAAGGAGCAGATGGACGCGGCGCTGGAGGAGGCGTGGCGCGCCGCCGAGCGCTGCACGAGCCTGCTCGACGACAACAACGGCGGCTCGGCCGTCGTGTGGGCCGCGTCGGCTCAGGCCTGGGCCACCATCGCCGGTTCGATCGCCCTCCGCCTGCCCTGACACTCGCCGGAACGGAGCGAAGCGAGTGACGGCGAGGAGCTCAGGCGAGGGGCTGACCGAGGTGGAACGTGGCGGACAGGCCCTCGCCCCACGTGCAGAAGTCGGGGGCGGTGGGGAGGCCGAGGCTCCGGAGCTCGTCGGCCACCGGGCCCGTGCCCACCTCGACCACGACGTCGGCAGGCTCGATCATCCCCGTGCCCATGTCCATGCCGAGGGTCGTGGCGTACGGCCGGCCGTCGAGGTACGAGTACGACACGGCGTCGATGCGGGTCGGGTCCGCCAGTGCCTCGGCCCGGGGGACCCGGAGCGTCAGTGTCGGGTGCCCGTCCATCGTGAGGGCGAACGACACCGCGTCGTCGGTGTAGGCGGTCTCGATCCGCTCGACGGTCTTCGGGAAGCCCATGACCTCGTTGCCCGCCCGGCAGGTGAAGGGCTGGTCGACCGGCATCCGGTAGACGAACGAGCCGTCGACGCCCTCGGGCGCGCCGACCGGACGCACGAGGAAGCCGAGGTTGATCTCGCGGTAGTCGCCCCAGGGGTTGCGGATGTAGTCGCAGGCGGCGACGACGAGCTGGGTGGTGCCGTCGGCCGTCTCGAGCAACTCGAAGGCGTCGCCCGGCAGCAGGGCGGCGGCGGCGCCGAGGGGCACCGTGAACATCATCGTGACGGCGTTGAATTCCGGCACCTCCATCGGGAAGGTGATCTCCCGCCCGTCGATCGTCCCCCACACGGTCGTCGCGCCAGCCGTCGTCATGCCCGCAGCCTGCCCCACCGTGCGGGGCACGGACGACCTGCGATCCCATGTCGGTCCTCGATCGGCGGCGCCGTAGCGTCGGGGCGGTGCACGGCGACGGCGAGGAGACCGGGCGCCAGCAGCGCCTGGGCACGCTCGCCGGCCTCGCCGCCTACTCGCTCTGGGGCGTGTTCCCGCTCGTCTTCCACGAGCTGGAAGGCGTCGGCGCCCTCGAGATCCTCATGCACCGCGTCGTGTGGTCGTTCGTCGTGGTGCTCGCCGTCCTCGCGGTGCGGCGCAAAGGGGCGTGGGTGCGGCCCCTGCTCGCCGACCGCCGCCGCGTCGCCCTCCTCGCGGCGGCGGGCACGCTCGTGGCCACGAACTGGCTCGTCTACATCTGGGCCGTCAACGAGGACCGGGTCATCGAGGCTGCGCTCGGCTACTACATCAACCCGCTGATCACCGTGGCGCTGGGCGTCGTTGTGCTGCGCGAGCACCTGCGACGGGCGCAGGTGGTGGCGCTCGGCTTCGGCGCCGCGGCAGTTGCGGTGCTCACGATCGCGTACGGGCGTCTGCCATGGATCGCGCTGGTGCTCGCCGCCTCGTTCGCGGGCTACGGGTACCTGAAGAAGTCCGTCGGCGTCGGCGCGGCCGAGTCGTTGGCGGTGGAGACGGCGGTGCTGCTGCCGATCGCGCTGGTCGGTCTCGTGGTGCTGGAGGTCGGCGGCGACGCCGGGTTCTTGCACGGCAGCGGCGGGCGCGACGCGCTGCTCGTTTCGCTCGGCGTCGTGACCGCGGTCCCGCTCCTCCTGTTCGGCACCGCGGCCAGGCGCATCCCGCTGTCGCTCCTCGGGCTGCTCCAGTACCTGACGCCGACCCTGCAGCTGCTGTGCGGCGTGGTCGTGCTCGACGAGGACCTGCCGCCCGAGCGCCTCGTCGGGTTCGTGCTCGTGTGGATCGCGCTGCTCCTCCTCGCCGTCGACGCCTTCCGCGGCCGGGCCGGTCGCGGCGTGGCCGCGGCCGTCGACCCCCACCCCGCGGCCGAGCCGGTCTGAGCCTCCTGCGTTCTCAGCCATTCCCAATGAGGTTGGTAGGTTCGGCGCACCATGGCTGCGCAACCCGGCATCGATCTGCACGCCACCGTTGTCGCCGGTCTCCGCCGCGACCAGCAGCGCTACACGTCGAACCGCCGCGAGCTCGTCGACGCGCTCGTCGTCGCCGGCCGTCCCGTCACGATCCCCGAGCTGCTCGCCGGCCGGCCCGAGCTGGCGCAGAGCTCGGCCTACCGCAACCTCAGCGTGCTCGAGCGGGCCGGCATCGTGCGCCGCATCGTCACGAGCGACGACCACGCCCGCTTCGAGCTGGCCGAGGAGCTGACCGGTCACCACCACCACCTCATCTGCGCGTCGTGCGGCGCAGTCGAGGACTTCGATGTGCCCCCGGGGGGCGAGCGCGCCCTGGAGG
>JACDCH010000293.1 GCA_013694495.1 Acidimicrobiia bacterium
CGCCGAGGCCGCCTACCGGGCCGAGGCGACGGCCTACATCGGCGACCACCTGGGGCGCGTGCCGGTGGTCGCCGCCGCCCGGCTCGGGCGGACCTTTGGCGTGTACGACCCCGTCGGCCAGGTCGACCTCGACCGGGTCGAGGGCCGGCCCAAGGGCCTCGCCGTCGCCGGCCTGCTCACGTTCTACGCGACCGCCGCGCTGGCGGTCGTCGGCTGGCGCCGCCTGCGCCGGGCCGGGTGGTCGTGGGCCGCGCTGGCGCCCCTGTGGGGACCGATCGCGCTCGTCGCCGTCACCGTCGTCGCCTTCTACGGGACCACTCGGTTCCGCGCCGTGGCCGAGCTCTCCTTCATCCTGCTCGCCGCTGTCGGCCTCACCGGCGCCCGCCCGCCCGAGCGCGCCCCGGTCGACGGCGCCGGCATCGACGCGCACGAGGGCCACGACGAGCGCGACGAGCACGAGGTCGGCGCGTGAAGGCGGTGACCCGCGCCGAGCAGGCCGGGCTGGTCGCCATCACCGCGCTGCTGCTGCTCCCGCTCCGGGGGCTGCTGCGCAACCAGGGCCCGCCGATGGAGGAGGGCTTCATGCTCGTCTTCCCCGAGCGGCTGCTGAACGGCGACCTCCCGAACCGGGACTACCTGCACCTCTACGGACCGGGCTCGGTGTGGGTGCTCGCCGTCCTCTACGAGGTGTTCGGCGTCGAGCTCCACGTGCAGCGGCTGGCCGGCTACGCGCAGCAGATCGGCGTCGTGCTCGGCGTGTTCGCCGTCGCCCGTCCGTTCGGGCCGGTGCTGGCCACGGCCGGCGCCGTCATCGCGCTCATCATCATCGTGCCGCCCATCGGCCTCACGGCGCTCGCCTGGGTCGGGGCCGTCGCCCTCGCGCTCTGGGCGTTGCGGCTCGGCCTCCAAGCGGTCGTCGCCCATCGCGACGGCGATGACGGCGCCGCCGGTCGGCGCATCCTGATCGCCGGGCTGCTGGCCGCCGCCGCGCTGCTGTACCGCCCCGACGTCATCGTCGCCGTCGCCCTCGCCGGCCTCGTCGTGGGCCGGCGCCTCGATCCCGCCCTCCGGCGCCGGGGCCTCGTCGCGCTGGCCGCCGGCCTCACGCCGTACCTCCTGCACCTCGGCCTGGCCGGTCCCGGCAACGTCGTCCACGGCATGCTCATCGAGCCGGTGTTCGAGCTCCGGGGCGGGCGCCGCCTGCCGCTGCCGCCGTCGTGGGACCAGTTCGACGGGTTCCTGCAACGGGCCGGTGCCCTGCACGAGCCGCCTTGGCCGTTCCCCGCGCCGCCGGGCCCGGCCCAGCTCACGATCTGGCTCGTGCTGCTCCTCGCCAGCATGGCGGCGCTGATCGTCACCGGACGGCGCTGGGTGCGCGACGAGCCAACGTCGCCCGCCGCGCTGGCGCTGCTCGGCACCGGCGCGCTGGCCGTCGGGCTGCTGCCCCAGGCGCTGCAGCGCACCGACACCACCCACCTGGCGTGGGTGTCATGCGTGCCGTTCGGGTTCCTGCCGGCCCTCGCCGGGCGCGGGCTGCGAGGCCGGCCCCGGGCGCCGCTCCTGGCGGCGGCCGCCGCCCTGGCGATCCCCTTCTTCCTCGTCCCCCACTTCACGTTCCGCAGCTACGGCGACTACGCCGCCCAGACCTTCGGGCGGCACCGACTGGCGTTCCCGATCGAGCACGAGGGCCGCCTCTTCTACTACGGCCGCCCCGACGTGGCCGACGCCGCCCACGCCCTGCTCGCCGACGTCGAGCGCCTCACCGAGCCCGGCGACCGCATGCTCGTGGGCAGCGGCGACCTGCGCTTCACGCCCTACAGCGACGCGTACCTCTACTACCTGCTGCCCGACCGCCCGCCGGCCACGCGCTACATCGAGATGGACCCGGGCGTGGCCAACGGGCCGGACAGCGGCCTGGCCGAGGAGGTGGCGGCCGCCGACCTCGTCGTGCTGTCGCGGGTGTGGGACGACTGGGACGAGCCCAACGACTCGCGCGTCGCCGGGCCCGACGAGCCCAACCAGGTCCTCAGGGACCGGTTCTGCGAGGCCGGCGACTACGGCGGGCTCTACGTGCTGTACCTGCGCTGCGGTTAGGTTCTGCGGCCCCATGCCCGCCGACCCGACGCGCACGCTCGCCCTCGTCCCCACCTACAACGAGTGCGAGAACATCGAGCAGATGCTCACCGCCCTGCGGACCGCCAACCCCGAGCTCCACGTGCTCGTGCTCGACGACTCCAGCCCCGACGGCACGGCCGACATCGTGCGCCGGGTCGCTCCCGCGCTGGGCGACGTAGCCGTCGAGGTGCGGGCCACCAAGGACGGCCTCGGCAGCGCCTACCGGCACGGCATGCGGGTGGCCATCGAGCGGGGCTACGACTACGTCGTCCAGATCGACGCCGACCTGTCCCACGACCCCGCCGCCATCGCGGCGCTGCTGGCCGCCCACGACGACGGCGTCGGCGTGGTCGTCGGTTCCCGCTACGTGCCCGGCGGCGAGATCCCACACTGGCCGTGGCACCGGCGGGCCATGTCGAAGTGGGGCAACCGCTACACCCGCTGGGTGCTCGGCCTCAAGATCAACGACACCACCGCCGGCTTCCGCGTGTACCGCCTGAAGACGGTCGAGGACATCGGCGTGCTCGAGACCAAGTCCCGCGGCTACCTGTTCCAGATCGAGAACACGTACCGCGTGATGCTCGCCGGCGAGCGCATCGTCGAGGTGCCCATCACGTTCACCGACCGCGTCCGGGGCCAGTCGAAGATGAACCTGGCGGTGATGTGGGAGGAGCTGTGGAACGTCACGTGGTGGGGGCTCCGCGACCGGGTGCTGCGCCGCAAGCAGCGCAGGCGCAGCTGATGCGCGCCCGCTCGACTCGCCCCCCGCCGCCAAAAGAGCCAGCCGCCGGCGCTTGACCTGTCCTTGACCTCGATCTCGACCTGGGCCGCGCTCAGTAGGGCCAGGGGCCGGAGCGGAGCTTGAGGGTGATGAGCACCTTCTTGACGACGTTGCGCGCGAACCAGGGCAGCTCGGCAAGCTGGCGCAGCGCGCTGCGGACCCCGCCGGGGACCTTGGTGTACGACGCCAGGGAGCCGACCCGGCCGTCGTAGCGCCAGGTGCGGCCCGAGGCGAGGGCCACGACCAGGGCGAGGGTCACGCCGATGGAGCTCCACGAGTCGTGCACGAGCAGCGCGCCGCCCGGGCGCACCCGCCGGCCCCAGTCCCTGAGGTCGGCCCGGGCGGGGCCGAAGCGGTGGGCGCCGTCGACCCACAGGAGGTCGATCGGATCGGCGACGTCGCCGTGGGCGTCGGACGAGAACTTGCGCACGGGCCGGACGCGGTCGGCGACGCCGGCCCGCTCGAGGTTGGCCAGGAAGGTCGTCCGGTCGTCGGCCGCCTCGGCCTCGTAGCCGCTGATCTCCTGCGGTCCCCGGTCGTTGCCGGCGTGGGGGTCGATGGCGACGATCTCCACGTCGGACCCCGCGGCCAGCCCCAGCACGATCGTCGAGCGGCCCCGGAAGCTGCCGATCTCGACGATGCGCCCGCCGGCCGGCACCGCCCCGGTGGCCTCGAACAGGCGCCGGACCTGGCCCTCGGACAACCACCCGTCGACCCCGTCGACGGCGGCAAAGGCGGCGTCGGCGGTGGTCGCGAGCGGCTCGGGCATGGCTGCCCGAACGTAGTGGCGCACCTAGTGTCAGGGGGTCATGCCGGGGGAGCAGCGCGCCGATGCCGTGGCCAAGATCGGCGACCTCGCTGCCGGGGCCGGCATCCGTCGCGTCCACGTGCTGTCCTGGCGCGACCTGGCCGACGTCGAGGCCGGCGGCAGCGAGGTGCACGCCAGCGAGATCGCCCGACTGTGGGCCGAGGCCGGGCTGGAGGTCACCCTCCGGTCGAGCTACGCCCAGGGCCAACCCACCACCGTGCAGCGCGACGGGTACCGGGTCGTGCGCCGGGCGGGCCGGTACATGGTGTTCCCGCGCGCCGTCGCCACCGAGATGCTCGGCCGCCTCGGGCCCCGCGACGGCCTCGTCGAGTACTGGAACGGCATGCCGTTCCTCTCGCCGCTGTGGGAACGCCGGCCGTCGGTGGTGGTGCTGCACCACGTCCACGGCGAGATGTGGCGGATGGTGCTGGGCGCCGAGACCCCCGCGCTGGCCAAGGCGGGCGAGCTGCTCGAGGGCCGCATCGCCCCCCTCGCCTACCGCCGCAGCCGGATCGTCACGCTGTCGGAATCGTCCAAGGCCGACATCGTCCAACAGCTCGGGCTGCGTGCCGCCAACGTCGACGTCGTCGCCCCCGGCGTCGACGCCCGCTTCTCCCCCGGCGGCGAACGGTCGGCGTCCCCCCTCGTCGTGGCGGTGGGCCGGCTCGTGCCGGTCAAGCGCTACGACCTCCTCCTCGCCGCCTGCGCCGAGGCCCGGCGCACGATCGGCGACCTCCAGCTGGTGATCGTGGGCGAGGGCTACGAGCGTCCCGCGCTCGAGGAGCGCGTCCGCGCTCTCGACGGCGACAGCTGGGTCCGCTTCGCCGGGTTCCTGCGCGACCACGAGGTCGTCGACCTCTACCGCCGGGCCTGGGTGGTGGCGTCGGCGTCGGCTCGCGAGGGATGGGGCATGGCGCTCACCGAGGCCGCGGCGTGCGGTACGCCCGCCGTCGCCACCCGGATCGGGGGCCACGAGGACGCGGTGCGCCCCGGCGAGAGCGGCCTGCTCACCGACGGCACCGCCGCGGCGCTCGGCGCCGGGCTCGCCCAAGTCCTCAGCGATACCGCCCTGCGGGAACGTCTGGCGGCCGGCGCCCTCCGCCGCGCCTCGGAGCTCACCTGGGA
>JACDCH010000296.1 GCA_013694495.1 Acidimicrobiia bacterium
GACCAGGTGGTGGCCGACGCGCCCGCCGCGGTCCCGGCGGGCACGGCGGCCGACCGGGCCGTCGACCCGCCGCCCGCGCCGCCGACGGAGACCTGAGTGGCCCTCCGCCGCAGCGGGGCCACGCCCCTGCTCTTCATCGTCGTGATCGCGTTCGCCGCCCTCGCCGGCGTGCTCGTGAAGGGGTGGTCGCCCCAGCTGGGCCTCGACCTGCAGGGCGGCGCGTCCGTCGTGCTCCAGGCGGTGCCCACCGCCGACGGCCAGGAGGTCTCCTCCGAGCAGCGCGACACCGCGCTCGAGATCATCCGGAGCCGGGTCGACGCCCTCGGCGTAGCCGAGCCCGAGATCGTCGGCCAGGACAACGACCTCATCGTGGTCAACCTCCCCGGCGTGGACGACCCGTGCCGGGCCCTCGAGGTGATCCGGAGCACGGCGGAGTTGCGTTTCCGGCCGGTGCTGCGCCGGGGCCAGTACTTCGACCCCAACGCCCCGACCACGACCGTGCCGGCCCCGGACACCACCGCGGGCGACGGCGCCACCAGCACCACGGTCGGCATCGAGCCGGGCGACACGACCGCCACCACCGCCGGCGCCTCCACCACGGCCACCACGCCGACCACCGCGACGCCCGCCGACGGGTCGACCACGACGCAGGCCGCCGCCAGCCTCGCCCCCGGCGAGTTCGCCGGCGTCCTCCACGCCGCCGGCGGGCCGACCACGACCTCGACGGCGCCCACCACCTCGACGGCCCCGACCACCACTCCGACGACGGTCGGGTCCACGACGACACCGCCCACGATGGCGCCGGGCGCGACCACGTCGACGTCTCCCACGACCGTGCCCGTCACGCCCACCACCCCCATCGAGGGCGACCCGTGCGGGCCGGACACCGACGGCGCCACCCCGGCCACCACCGCCGGCGACGGCACCAGCACCACGGCCCCCGGCGCCACGACGTCCATGACGGCCGAGGCCACCACCACGTCGGCGGCGGACGAGTCGACGACGACCCTCGGCGCAGCCGGCGCGCCGGGCCTGGCCGAGGGTGAGTTCGCCGGCGTGCTGCCGCAGGCCGGACCGACGACCACGACCTCGCCCGCGGGGCCGACCACCACCGCCGGCGAGCCGCCTCCGACGACGGTCGACCCCGCCGTTCCGACCACGTCGGCGCCGGTCGATCCCACCTCGACGACGCTGCCCCCCGAGGCGGAGCTGCCGACGTCGCCGGTGTGCATCCTCGACGGCACCTCCGTCGTGGCCACCACCCCGCGCGACCTCGACGTCGCCGAGGGCACGGTCGTCCTGCCGGACAAGGACGGCCTGCAGTGCTACGAGCTCGGCCCGGTGCCGACCGACGGCACGCAGACCCTGGTCGGGTCGATCGTCCAGGACCCCGACGTCACCATCATCCAGGGCGAGTGGACGGTGAACCTGGGCATCGCGGGCAGCGCCCTCGAGCTGTTCAACCTCACCGCCACCGAGTGCTGGGGCCAGGCCTCGACCTGCCCCACCTCGCAGCTCGCCATCGCCGTCGACGGCACCGTCCAGTCGGCCCCGGTGATCCAGGAGCCGTCGTTCCCCGACGGCACGCTCACGATCTCGGGGTCGTTCGCCGAGCAGGACGCCAGGGACCTCGCCCTCATCCTCCGCTTCGGCGCCCTGCCGGTCGAGTTCGAGGCGCAGAGCTTCGTCACCGTGTCGCCCACCCTCGGGCGGGACTCGTTGCGGGCCGGTCTCATCGCCGGCGGGATCGGCGTCGGCCTCGTCGCCCTCTACATGGTCCTGTACTACCGGGCCCTCGGCGTGGTCGTGCTGGCCGGCCTCAGCGTCTGGTCGGCCTTGAACTTCGCCATCATCGCCTGGCTGGGCGAGACGAGGGGGCTGGCGCTGTCGCTGTCGGGGGTCACCGGCATCGTGGTGTCCGTCGGCGTGACCGTCGACTCCTACGTCGTGTACTTCGAGCGCCTGAAGGACGAGATCCGCTCGGGCAAGACCATCCGCTCGTCGGTCGACCGCGGGTTCCAGCGGGCCTTCCGCACGATCCTGACCGCCGACATCGCCAGCTTCATCGGTGCCGCCTTGCTCTACGTCCTCACCGTGGGTGCCGTGCGCGGCTTCGCCTTCTTCCTCGGGCTCTCCACCATCCTCGACGTCGTCGTGGCCTACTTCTTCACCCGCCCGCTCGTGAGCCGCCTCGGCCGCAGCCGCTTCTTCACCCGGTCGCGGCTCTTCGGCGTGGCCCGGGGCCTCGGCGTCCGGGAGCCGGCCGCCGAACGGGAGGCGATCGCCTGATGGGCCTGGCCTCCGACCTCTACAACGGCCGTACCGCGTACCGCATCGTCCCCAAGGCCAAGATGTGGTTCCTCATCTCCTCGGTCCTGATCCTCATCGGGATCGGGTCGCTGCTCACGCAGCGCCTCAACCTCGGCATCGACTTCCGGGGCGGCGCCGTGTGGGAGGTCCCCGGCTCCGACCTGGACGTCGATGAGGCGCGGGGGATCATGGAGGACCTCGGCGTCGACGAGCCCAAGGTGCAGGTGCTCACCTCGGCCGACGGCTCCACCCGCCTCCGCATCCAGGGCGAGTCGCTCGGTCTCGACCGGGAGCAGCAGATCCAGGCGCAGCTGGCCGAGCGCACCGGCAACGACGTCACCGAGGTGAGCCTCAACTCCGTCGGCCCGTCGTGGGGCGACGAGATCACGAAGAAGGCGCTGCGGGCCCTCGTGGTGTTCCTGGTGGCGATCACCATCTACGTCACGTTCCGCTTCGAGCTGCGGATGGCGATCGCCACGCTGGCTGCGCTGCTCCACGACGTGCTCATCACGGTCGGCGTGTACTCCATCACCGGGTTCGAGGTCACCCCGCCCACCGTGATCGCCCTGCTGACGATCCTCGGCTTCTCGATCTACGACGGCATCGTCGTGTTCGACAAGGTCGACGAGAACACCCGGCTCGTGTCGTCGACGAACCGGATGACCTACAGCGACATGGTCGACCTGTCGCTCAACCAGACGCTGATGCGGTCGCTGAACACCTCGATCACCGCGCTGCTCCCGATCCTGTCGCTGCTGGTCGTGGGCAGCTTCATCCTCGGGGCGACGACGCTGCAGGAGTTCGCCCTCGCCCTCCTGGTGGGCCTGGCGTCCGGCGCCTACTCGTCGATCTTCATCGCCAGCCCGCTGCTCGCCCTGCTCAAGGAGCGCGAGCCCCGCTTCCGCGACGTCCGCCGGCGCATCGAGGCCCGCGAAGCGTCCGCCGCCCCCGCGGGGTCGCCGCTGGCCGACCCCGACCCCGATCC
>JACDCH010000299.1 GCA_013694495.1 Acidimicrobiia bacterium
GATCACGACCCCGTCAGTGGCCACCGGCTCGGCCGCCACGGCGACGGCCGGGAACGCGGCGGCCAGCTCGACCCGTCGGGCCTCGACCGCCTCGACCACGGCGAGGTCCCGGGCGTCCCACCCGCCGGCCAGCAGCCCGCCGAGGAGGGCCTCGCCCATCCGTCCCCCACCAACGATCGCCAGGCGCGCCACGGCCGTGACGTTAGGCCCGGGGTCGCGGCCCGGCCGTCGTCAGCGCGGGGCGAACCGCGAGGCGAAGCCGATGCGGAGCATCGGCCGGAAGCAGCGCTCGACGGTGGCGTAGATCGACCCGAGCACCCGATCGAGCTCGGCGTCCGTGACCGCCTCCGACGGGAGGTGGCCCCGCAGGTACACGGCGTCCTCCTCGCCGATGGCGAAGGCGAGGCCGTGCAGCTCCAGGTTGCGGCGCAGCGCGTACTCGTAGAACGACGCGGCCCCCGCCTCGGGGGCGGGGATGAAGTACGTCTCGTAGAGCAGCGTCCGCTGCCGCAGGGCGAGCCAGATGCTGAACACGTCCTTGGACTCGCCCAGGACGCGGATGAACCAGCGGCGCTGGCCCACCTCGCCCCGCTCGACCGCGTCGACGATGTCGAGCTCGTCGAGCTGGCGCCCGGCCCAGTCGCTGATGCGGGCCTCGACCTCGTCGAGCTCGGCGTCGGACAGCGCCCGCGGCGTGCCGCCCTCGTCGTCAATCACGGCCGCGTGAACGTCCGGGCAGGACCGGCGAACGGGCCGGCGGAGCCGCAGACCGCCGAAGCGGCGAAGTCGGCCGAGGACCGCAACAGCCCGAGCGGATCGAGGTCCATCACGCTGAGCGAACGGAGCGAAGCGAGTGAGCTCGAAATCTCAGGCGCACGAAACGAGATCGCGGACGGTGAGGTCGGCGTAGAGCCGGCGCAACCGGGCGGCGGTGGTGGACCACCGGTAGCCGCGGGCCTGGGCGGCGGCGGTCTTCGACAGCAGCGTCGCCAGGGCCGGGTCGTCGAGCACGGCCTCGATGGCGGCGGCGTAGGCGAGCGGGTCGCGGGCGTCGACGAGGAAGCCGGTCCGGCCGTGGTCGACGAGCGTGCGCAGCCCGCCCACCGCGGCAGCGACGACGGGCGTCCCGCAGGCGGCCGCCTCGAGGGCCACCAGGCCGAAGGACTCCGAGCGGCTGGGGACGACGACGACGTCGGCCGCCCGGTAGTAGGTCGAGAGGAGGTGGTGGGGCTGGGGCTCGACGAAGCGGACGTTGTCGGCCAGCCCGAGGGCGTCGATGAGGGCTCGGATGCGCTCGACCTCGCCCGTGCCGTCGGCGCCGCTGGCCCCGCCCACGATGACCAGCAGGGCGTCGGGGCGCCGCCGCCGCACGGCGGCCAAGGCCTCCACCGCGACGTCGACGCCCTTCAGCGGCTGGATGCGGCCGACGAAGAGCAGCACGGGGCGGTCGTCGTCGAGTCCGAGGGCGGCGCGGGCGCCGGCCTGCTCGCCCGGCGAGAAGAAGGCGTGGAGCACGCCGGGCGGGACGAGCTCGATGCGGGACCGGTCGGCGCCGTAGTGCGCCACGAGGTCGTCGGCCTCGGCCGGGCACGACGCGGTGATGGCGTCGGAGCAGGCGATGACCTCGGCCTCGGCGTCGATGCGGCGCTGCGGCTCGCGGTCGCCGGTGATGGCCTTCACCCGGGCCAACGTGTGGAACGTCGACACGAGCGGCAGCTCGAGCTCGTGCTTCAACCAGTGCCCGGCCAGCCCCGACAGCCAGTAGTTGGCGTGGATGGCGCCGACGTCGGCGTGGCGGAGGTGCTCGAGTACCCCGGCGGTGTACGCCTCGACCGCGGAAGGGAGCTCCTCCTTCGTGAGGTCGGCGGGACCGGCGGGCACGTGCACGACCCGCAGGCCGGGCTCGACGTCGACGACCTCGGCGAGCGAGTCGTCGTAGCGGCGGGTGAACACGTCGACGGCGACACCGGCCTGCGCCAGCGAGGACGCCAGCTCCCGTACGTAGACGTTCATGCCCCCGCCGTCACCCGCGCCGGGCTGCGCCAGCGGCGAGGTGTGCATCGAGAGCATGGCGAGCGTGCGCATGGGCGCTGGAACGCTACCGAGGCCCCGGATCATCCAGTGTGGTCACCGTTCGGGCGTCACACCGGGACGGGAGGGGTGCCGTTCCCGTTCTCGTGGCGGAACGAGTCGTAGATCCGCACGAGCGTCTTCTTCTGGTCCTCGCTGAGGAACGGGTCGCGGAGGATCTCGCCGACGAGGTCGGCGGTGCCGGTGCGCTCCTCGAGGATGCCGGCCCGGATGTACAGCGTCTCGGCCGAGATCTGCAGCGCCCGGGCGATCTGCTGGAGGATCTCGGCGGAGGGCTTCCGCAGCCCCCGCTCGATCTGGCTCAGGTAGGGGTTCGAGATCCCGGCCTGCTCCGACAGCTTGCGCAGCGACAGGTGTCCGACCCGGCGCTGGTCGCGGATGAACTCCCCCAGGTCGAACCAGCGCGTCTCGGACTTCTTCGCCGCGTCGTCGCCCGCCGCAGCATCCTCGGACGCGCCGTCGGGAGCGCTCGACTCGGTCTCGGGCGCCTCCCCCACGCTCCGAGCGTAGGCAACAGGCGCGAGCAGAACGAAGTCAGACGCGAACGGTCGGGAGGTCGTCGGCGATCTCGAGGAAGGAGGCGACGACGTCGGGATCGAACTGCGAGCCGGCCACCCGCCCGAGCTCGCCGACCGCGTGGTCGACGGAGAGGGCCGCCCGGTACGGGCGGTCGGTGGTCATGGCATCGAAGGCGTCGACCACCTGGAAGACCCGCGCCGGCAGGGGGATCTCCTCCCGGGCCAGGCCGGCGGGGTAGCCGTCGCCGGACCACATCTCGTGGTGGCAGCGCACGATCTCGCCGGCGTTCTCCATGCCCGGGATGCCTGAAAGGATCTGGTACCCGATGGTGGGGTGGGTGCGCATGACCCGCCACTCGGCGGCGGTCAGCGGGCCCGGCTTGTTGAGGATCCGCTCCGGCACCCCCACCTTGCCGACGTCGTGGAGCAGGAAGCCGAACTCGGCGTCGGGGAACTCGCTGGCGACGCCGATGGCGTTGAGCAGCGCCAGGCCGTACACGCGGCAGCGCTCGAGGTGTTGGCCGGTGTAGGCGTCCTTGGCCTCGACGACGAACGCCATCGAACGCACCGTCTCGCGGTAGGCCAGGCGCATCGACTCGAGCGCGGCCTCGAGCTGCTCGGAGCGCTCCTTCTGGCGCCGGTACAGCTCGCCGACGTCGGACGCGAACCGGCCGAGCTGCGCGTGGAGCGACTCGGCCGACGACCGGCCGGGCTCGTGCTCGAGGGCGGTCACCGGGGCGCGGCCAGGCCTTCGAGGGCGTCGAGCAGCTCGATCGCCGAGAACGGCTTCGTGAGGAAGATCTCCGCGCCGGCGGCGTGCGCCCGCGCCTTGGTCTCGACGTCGGTGCGGGCCGACAACATGAGGACCTTGACGCGGTCGTGGTCGATCCGGCGGCAGACCTCGATCCCGTCGATGCCCGGCATCATCACGTCGAGCACCACGAGGTCCGGGCCCCGGCCGTTGATGGCCTCGAGCAGCATGAGCGCGGCAGGGCCGTCTGCGGCCTCGACCACCTCGAAGCCGTCGGCCTCGAGCACCGCCCGCACGACCCCCCGGATCGCGTCGTCGTCGTCGACGACGAGCACCACCGGGCGGCCCTCACCCGGGGGCCCAGCCGTCACGTGAGCAGCGATTCCACGTTGGCCTCGCCGGTCCGGTACCGGCGGGTGAGCTCCGCCTGCAGGGCGTCGACGCGGTCGAACAGCGAGCGCCGTCGGCCCGAGATGGACCGTTCGAGGGCGGTGAGGGACTGGCGCGCCTCGACGAGGCGATCGTCGGTCGCGGCGCCGATGTCGTCGAGGGCCCCGCCCGCAGTGGCTGCGTCGAGCTCGGCTTCGAGCTCGGGGTCGGTGCGGCCCGGGCCGAGCGTGGTGGGCAGGCGGCCGTTGCCGGGGGCCCGGAGGTGGTCGGACAGGATCGTCGGCAGGCGCTCGACCAGGGCGGCGACGTCGGCCTGGTCGCCCCCCTCGTGGCGGCGGGTGAGCTCGGCGGCGACGATGTCGAGCCGTCCCTGCACGACGCGGCGCAGGTAGGAGAGCCCGGTCTCGACGTCCTGGCACTCGGCCCGCATCGTGCGGATCTCCTCGATGGGGCGCGCCGGCAGGTCGTCGAGGTACGCGTCGTCGAGGATCCGGGTGATCGTGGCATCCATCGAAGCGTCCGTCCCCTCTTCCGACCCTGTCGACCCTGCCGACCCGGCCGCCAGGCGGGCGATGGTACTACCCGTGTGGTGGCCGATCACCTTCCGTGCCTACTGTCCGCGTTCATGCGTCCCCCCGTGATCCGAGCGGCGGCCTTGACCGCCCTGGCGGCCCTCGCGCTGAGCGCGTGCGGCGGCGATGACGACGCCGGCGGCGACCGCCCTCCCCCGTCGGCCTCTCCCGGCGGCGGCCTCGTGGTCGGCGCCCTCGACTCCCTCGAGTTCGACAGCGAGCGCTACCAGGCCGAGGCCGGCACCATCGAGGTCACCTACGAGAACCAGGGCTCGCTGCCCCACACGTTCCTCGTCGAAGGCCACGAGGACGACCTCGAGCTCGAGGTCAGGGGCTCGGGGGCCACCGACAACGGCTCGATCACGCTGCCCGCCGGGACCTACACCGTCTATTGCGACGTCGCCGGCCACCAGGCCGCGGGCATGGCAGCGACGCTCGTCGTCGAGTGACCCTCAGGGGGCGAGTAGTAGCTCGAACCCGATGAAGTAGATGATCGCCAGCCACACGAAGCCGCCGATGATCGTCCTCTTGTGGTCGTCGAAGAACGCCTTGTTGAACGGCCCGTCCATCCCGCCGATCAAGCCCATGGCGGACGCCTGCACGAGGCCCCAGAGGATCAGAACGAGGATCCAGTAAACGATCGTGCCCTTCGTGTCGTTGCCGAACCACTGACCGTGCCCGGCGAACACCATGAAGAACAGCATCGGGATGCTCATGAACGTGTTGGCCCGGGACGCCCGGCCCGCCGCCTTGGCCGCAGCGGGCGCGGCCGGGTCGGCCTGGCCACCGGCCGCGACCGTCTCGGCGGAGCCGATGACGACCTTCTGGTTGCGCCAGATGATCCCCCAGACGTTCAGGAACATCGTGACGCCGAACAGCATCCCCGTGAGGATGGCGACGCCGTGGGCCCCCCGGAAGTACAGCTCCGTCTTCGACTCGCCCGAGGGGTCGTCGCCCATGTAGACGCTGATGATCAAGAGGCCGAAGATGAACGTCGACAGGGCGGCGTAGCGGAACCACCAGAGGGCCCGGAAGGTGATGTTGCGCAAGGCCTCCGACCGCGCCCCGTCGCTCAACTTCGCGTAGGCGGGCACCTGCACGAAGTTGAAGAAGTACAGAAGACCGATCCAGGTGACGCCGGAGAGGATGTGCCCCCACCGAGCGAGGAACTCGAACGGGCCGAACGGATCCATGAACGCCTCGAAGATCTTCACGCCGCGGAATCTAAACCGCCGGAACGGAGGGTAGGAAGGATCCCCCGCACGTCCAACCGAGGAGCATCCGATGGCCGAGGGTCCCTACACCCTTCCCGATCTCGCCTACGACTTCGCGGCGCTCGAGCCGCACATGAGCGCCCAGGTGCTGGAGCTGCACCACGACAAGCACCACGCCGCCTACGTGAAGGGGGCGAACACCGCCCTCGAGGCGCTGTCGGAGGCCCGGGCCAACGACGACTTCTCCGACATCACGAAGCTGCAGAAGGATCTCGCCTTCCACGTGTCCGGGCACATCCTGCACTCGTTGTTCTGGGAGAACCTGTCGCCCGACGGCGGCGGCAAGCCCGAGGGCGAGCTGGCCGAGCAGATCGACAAGGACTTCGGCGGCTTCGACCGGTTCCAGAGCCACATGAAGGAAGCGGCGGCGACCGTGCAGGGGTCGGGCTGGGCGCTGGCCACGTGGGAGCCCGCGGCGCAGCGCATCATCGTGCAGCAGGTGTACGACCACCAGGGCAACCACGGCCAGGGCAGCGTCCCGCTGCTCGCGTTCGACGCGTGGGAGCACGCCTACTACCTGCAGTACAAGAACGTGAAGGCCGACTTCTTCGAGGCGCTCTGGAACATCGTCGACTGGAACGACGTGGCGGGCAAGCTCACCGCGGCGCGCGACTGACCGGTCGGGCCGTCAGCCGGGCACGACGGCCAGCCCGACGAGCCAGGCCCACATCGGGCCCAGCAGGAGCAGCGAGTCGAGCCGGCGCAGCGCGTTGGCCTTGGCCTTGACGCTCGGTAGGACGAGCGACCCCGCGAGCTGGCCCAGCGGGCAGAGCACGGCGGCGAGGACGGCGAACCCGAAGCCGTTGCTCGCTTCGAAGGGCTCGAAGCCGATGGTCGACACCCCGAACTGGATCACCAGCGCCGCCGCCGCGCCGGCGACGGGCCCTTCGATCGCGTTGCGGGCGCCCGAGCCGACGAGGAAGTCGCCGATCTCGTAGGCCGATACCACCAGCACCAGCGCGAGCGCGGCCGACGGCTCGTAGCGGTGGGTGACGATCACAGCGGCGGCGGCGCCGCCCACCCACACCGCGCTCTGCACGGTGCGCGCCGCGTTGCGGAGCGGGTGGCGCGTGCTGCCCGAGACCACCACGGACGCCACGACGAGGCCGAGCAGCGCGGCGCCCAGCACCGCCGTCGACACCGCCGCCGCTAACGCCAGCGCTGCGGCACCGGCCGCGGCGACGGCAATGTTCGGCGCCTCCCGCCGGCGCCGCCAGGCTCGGACCACCTGCGCCGCCGCCAGCGCGGCCACCGTGGCGTACAGCACCGCCAGCGCGATCCGACCGAGGAACAGCGCGCCGCACACGAGCACGAACCAGGCGACGCCGAGGCGCACCTTGGGGCCGTCGATGTCGTAGACGACCGCGACCTGGCGGCGGCGCTTGTTCGCCTGACGGGCCCGGGCGCTGAGCCGGCGACTCTGCTGCTCCTCGACCTCCTTCCACACCGGCTTGCGCCCGTGGCGAGGTGCGGTCTCCGCCTTGGTCATCAGGCGCAGCCGCCCGAGACCGGCGGGATGACGGCCACCTCGTCGTCGTCGCCGACCGCGGCATCGGGCTCGACGGGGTCGCCGTTCAGCCACACCTGGCTGGTGTCGAGCACCGCGCTGAACGGTGCGCCGTAGCGCGCCGCTGCGGCGCGCAGCACCTGGTCGATCGTGGCGCCCGGTACCGTGTCACGACCGGTCCCGGCGGCCTCCCGCGCCGCGGCGAACAGCCGGAGGACGGCCATCAGCGGATCTCCCTCTCAGCCGACCTCGGCCCAGCCGTTCTTGATCACGACGGCGCCGGCCGAGGTGGCTTCGAAGGCGAAGGCCGCAGCCCCGCCGTCGGTGGTGCCGGCCTCGTAGAGCTGCACCTCGACGTCGTTGCCGGGGAAGACGTTGGCCGCCATGCGCACGGCCAGCCGCCGGAGCTTCGCCGGGTCGCCGCCGCAGGCCCGCTCGACGACGGCCTGGCTGCACATCGCCATCGTGCAGAGGCCGTGGGCGATGATGCCGGGGAGGCCGACCTGCTTGGCGAAGTCGTCGTCGACGTGGATCGGCATCATGTCGCCCGACGCGTCGCGGTAGCGGAACGTCTGGTCGTCGTCGACGTGCACGACGTAGGGCTCGCCGACCGGCTTCTCGCGCGCCGTGTCGGGGAAGTCGTGGGTCGGCTTGTCGGACCCGCCGTCCTCCTCGCCGGTGAGGCCGCGGACGAAGACCGTGAAGTACTGCGTGCAGACCGGCTCGCCGGTGGACTGGTCTGACGACTTCGTCTCGATCGTGATGCGGGTGCCCGAGCCAGCGCCGCGCACGGCGAAGGGCGTGGTCGTGGTCGAGAGCGTCACCCCTGGCTTCAGTGGCTGGTGGAAGTGCATGTCCTGCTCGCCGTGCACGATGAACATGGCGTACTCGGACGGGATGAGCCCGACGGCCGCGCCGGCGAGCGCGTCGAACACCGGCACGACGGCGAACACCGGCGGGGCGAGCTCGCCCGAGACGAACTTCGGGTTCTCGTCGTTCGTCGCCGCGGCGTAGGCCTTGGCGCGCTCGCCCTCGACGTCGAAGTCGAACGGTTCGGACGGGGTGCCCAGCAAGCTGAGGTCGACGGCCATGGGCCGAGAGATTAACTACGGTCGCCCGCCGTGGCCCCCACCCGAGTGCTCCTCGTGCGCCACGGGCAGTCCGAGTGGAACGCCCTCGGTCGGTGGCAGGGGCAGGCCGATCCACCGCTGTCGGAGCTCGGCCGGCGCCAGGCCCGGTCGGCCGCCCGCGCCCTCGGCGCCGTCGACGGGATCGTGGCCTCCGACCTCCAGCGAGCCGCCGAGACGGCGTCGATCATCGCGGCCGAGCTGGGGGTGGGGCCCGTCGTGCTCGACCCCGACCTGCGCGAGCGCGACGCCGGCGAGTGGTCCGGGCTGACCCGGGCCGAGATCGACGAGCGCTACCCCGGCTACCTCGAGGACCGCGCCGACGAGCACAAAGCCTTCGGCGGCGGCGGCGGCGAGCCGGCACCGGCGCGGCGCCCTCCCGGCTGGGAGCCCGATCCCTCCGTGCTCGAGCGGGCGACGGGCGCGCTGGCGCGGATCCACGAGGAGGCGGCGGGCGGCGACGTCCTCGGCATCACCCACGGCGGCCTCATCTACGTGCTCGAGGGCCACCTCGGCGGCGCGTTCGCCCGCCTCGCCAACGGCGAGGGCCGCTGGTTCTCGGTCGACGACGACGGCCGGCTCAGCCTCGGCGACCGCGTGCTCCTCGTCGGCGACGACGCCACCCCGGTGACGGTGCCGAAGGCGATCTAGCAGCCGGACGCGGGCGCGCCGCAGGCACGGGTGGCCGGGTGGGCCGCCAGCCGCTCGTCGTCGATCGGCTCGCCACATGCCTCGCAGACGCCGTACGTGCCGTCGTCGAGGCGTTGCAGCGCCCGCTCGACGTCGGCCAGTTCGGCCTCGACCTCCTCGAGGTCCGAGGCGTCGCTCCCCGGGTCGGGCGGCGCCGCGAGCCGGGCCCGCTCGTCTTCCAGGTCGGCCCTCGCGGCGTCCGGGTCCATCCGACCACGATAGGCCGGACCGGCCGGCGCTCCCGGTAGGGGCGGCGGGGCTCGAACCCGCACGCTTCGGATTAAAAGTCCGCTGCTCTGCCAGTTGAGCTACGCCCCCGAGCCGATGCGGCCGAGCGAACCCTCGGCGCATCGCCCGGTCACGGTACCGGCCGTCCCGGCGGTGCTCCGGCGCCGGCGTAGCGGTGCGTCAGCCGTCGTTGCCGGTGAGGGCGTGCACGATGCGGTCGGAGGTGGCGCCGAGCAGGCCGCTGCCGCCGTCGACCACGATGTCCTGGCCGGTGACGTAGCTCGCCCCGTCGGAGCAGAGGAAGGCGATGACCGAAGCAACCTCGTCGGCGTGGGCGAAGCGGCGGGCGGGGATGGCGCCGACCATGGCGGCCGCCAGCGCCGGGGAGCCCGTGATGGGTTCGGTGAGGGGAGTGTCGATCACGCCGGGCGACACGCAGTTGACCCGCACGGTCGGGGCGTACTCCAGCGCCGCCGTCTGGGTGAGGCTGACGACGCCGGCCTTGGCCGCCGAGTACGGCCCCTCCCCCGGCACGGGTCGGCGGGCGTTCAGCGACGACACGTGCACGACGCAGCCGCCGCTGCCCTCGAGGAGCACCGGCATCACCGCCCGCAGCACGTAGAAGGCGCCGGAGAGGTTGACGTCGACCAGCAGGCGCCACTCGGCGTCGCTGTACTCGTGCAGCGGCTTCCACCGGCCGATGCCGGCGTTGGAGACGACGTCGGTGAGCCCACCCATCGCCTGCACCGCGTCGGCCACGCCGGCCGCGACCGCAGCAGGGTCGGCGACGTCGGCGACCACCGCCGTGCCGCCGATCTCCTCGGCCACGGCGGCTGCCGCATCGGCCCGGCGGTCGAGCACGGCCACCGCGGCACCGGCCGCGGCGAACAGCCGGCAGGTGGCCGCGCCGATGCCGGAGCCGCCCCCGGTGACGAGCACCCGGCGGCCGGCGAAGCGCTCCACGCCCGCGATGCTCAGCGGACGACGCCGACGCGCTCGGCGATGTGCACGGCGTGGTCGCCGAGGCGCTCGTAGAAGCGGGCGACGAGGGCCATCTCCATGGCGGTCACCGCCGGGAGGTCGGCCGCCGCCACCTCGTCCCACAAGCGGTGGTGCAGGTGGTTGACGACGTCGTCGGCCTCGTCGATGCGGGCGGCGGCGGCGGCGTCGCCGACCTCGAAGGCGTCGGCGGCCTCCCGCCACATGGCGGCCACCCGGTCGCCCAGCTCTTGGACGATGCCCCGCACGACCGGCGGCAGCCCGGTGCCCAGCCCGCGGGCGGCGCGGCTGGCGATGTGCTCGGCGAGGTCGCCGCTGCGCTCGAGCTCCGGGACGATGCGCAGCGCCGCGACCAGGCGACGGAAGTCGCCGGCCACGGGCGCCTGGAAGAGCATGGTCCGCTCGATGGCCTGCTCGATGCGGTCTTCGAGCTCGTCGATCTCCTCGTCGCGCCCGACCACGGCCCGGGCCATCTCGCGGTCGCCGGTGAGGAAGGTCTCGGTCGCCGCCGCGATCGACTCGCTCACGAGGGCGAAGAGCTGGGCCACCAGTTCGCCGATCGCCTGCAGCTCACCGGTATAGGCCCTGCGAACCGGTCGCGCTGGTTCGCCGATGTCCATCGGGACCGAAACTACTCGGGATACCGCCGCGGGCTGTGGGTGGTCCCCGCCCCGTTCCTCGAGCGGGCGTCGAGGATCGAGGCCATCGCGAGGACCGCGTACGCGACCCCCACGGCGATCGAGACCCCGCGGTGCTCGGGGTCGGCGACGCGGGTGAGGACGAAGCCGATCGGGCTGGCGAGGAGGAGAAGGCGACCGGGAGGCTTCTCGGCCCCCCGCTGCTCCCTTCACCGAACGGCCACCTCAACGGATAAGGTCGTCGAGGACGCTGCCGGCCAGCCCGAACGCCGTGGTCATGCCGATGCCCGCGGTGACGGACACGACCCGGGTGCCGGCGCAGGGCGTGGCGACGAGGAAGTCGCCGGGGGCCGAGGCGTAGCACCCGAGCCAGCGCTCGCGGACGGCGAGCCGCTCGACCCCGAGCAGCCGGGCCGTCTCGGACAGCAGGAGGTCGTCGAGGTCCTCGGCGGCGAAGGGGTCGGCGGTGGGCGCGTCGCGATGGGTGTCGCCGATGGTGAGGTCGCCGTCGGGGCGCTGGGTGAGCATGAGGTTCACACCGGCGGCCAGGAGCGGTGCGTTTTCACGCTCGAGCCGGGCCCGCAGCGCGTCGCCGGCCTCGCACCCGGCGAAGGCGGCGTAGCGCAGCAGCGACGTGCCGCTCAGCACAGCGGGCTCGAAGCGGGCGCCGCCCGGAGCCGCCACCCGCAGCATCTGCAGCGTGCACCGGGTGACGCCGGCTGCCTCGGCGACGGCGGGGAAGGCGCGGTCGACGTCGTGGCCGACGCACACGACGGCGTTGGTCGACTCGATCGGCCCCCGGCTGGTGCGCACCCCGCCGGGCTCGACACCCAGGAACGACGTCGACCACAGGATGCGCACCCCCGGCTGGGCCGCCAACCAGCCGGCCAGCGCGGGCAACGCGGCGCGCGGGTCGACCCTGAGG
>JACDCH010000326.1 GCA_013694495.1 Acidimicrobiia bacterium
GCCAGATTCGCCCCTGGCGGCGTCCTCGGCCTCGCATTCGCTGGGGGAGTCCGTCGGCCTGCGTCCTTGCCAATGACGAATCTGACTCGCCGCTTTCATCCACGAACCAACCGTCCGGGACACTAGGGCCTAGGCCGCTCGCCGCCCGCACCGTCGCCGTCGGTTCGGGCGGTATCGGCCGGGTTGCCGTAGGCGAGGTCGAGCGTCTCGGCCGACTCGGCCAGCTCGCGCTCGAGCTCCTCGAGGGGGGCCACGTCGTCGAGCACGAGCTCGATGGTGGTGGGCGAGTGGACGTCGTCGCTCCGGCGGCCGGGGTGCACCAGCGCGCAGCGCTCCTGGCCGCGGTCGCCGAACACCAGGATCGATTGGGGGGCGATCGACACCGTGAGGGCGGCCGATCCGGTGCCCATGTCGATGCTGACCGTGCGTCCCGTCATCTGCACGAGGGTCCCGGGCAACGTCTCCTGCTCGTCCCCGACGGGCGTGATGAGCGCCACGTCGAACGACCCGAGCAACGTCAGCGGCGCCATGGCGGCGCGGCGCTGGTCGGCGTCGACGGGTGCCGGCGACGACCGAGGCGGTGTCGGCTGGGCCACGGAGCCGACGGTACAGACGGCGCGCGCCGCTGGGCAGGGGGGTCTTTGGGACGATCGGGCCGTTTGGGCCGAACTCCGCCAATCGGCGCCGGCCCCGCCGGCGATCAGGGGTTGGCGGTGGTGGTGGTCGTCGGCTCGGGCGGATCGGCGAGGACGCCGGAGAACGTGGCGGCCGAGGTGCACGGGCCGGGGTTGCCGGGGGCGGCGTTGCGGCACACCACCGAGATCGCCAGGGCCTGGCCCGGCTGGAACTGGATCGGGGCGACGAAGTGCTCGTCGAGGTCGCGGAAGTTCTCGAGGCCGATCTCGTAGATCGGCTGGCCGGCCCGGGTGACGGTGAGCGTCCCGATGTCGCCCGTGGGGTTCTGGAAGAGGATGTCGGTGAGCAGGAAGATCTGCTCGGCTGGCTGGCCCACGGCGGCGAAGTTCTGGGCGACGCCGTTCGGCGTCGCGTTCGAGCGGATGCGGAAGTCGATGGCGTCGCCGAGGAACAGCAGGTCGCCCACGGAGCCACCGCCGCCCCGACCACCGGCGCCGGGGACCTCGCCCTCACCGGTCTGGCCGTCGCCGTCGACATCGATGCCCGCTTCCTCGGCGGCCTCGGCAACCTCCTCGGCCGCCGCCCCTGCTTCTTCGGCCGCGGCGGCGGCGTCATCGGCCGTCTCCTTGGCCTCCTCGGCGATCGCCTCGGCGGCGGCGGCCTCCTCGGCGGCGGCGTCGCGGGCGGCCGACTCGATCACCGACTTGAACAGCGTCTGGTAGAGGATGAAGAGGATCAGGGCCAGCGCCAGCAGCAGCATGAGCGCCTTGAGGAGCCACTTCGGCAGGATCTGCTCCTGCAGGACGACGCCGTCGGCGAACAGCGGGGCCTGCCCGCCCTCCCCGATGACCGCCACCTGGTAGGGCAGGGTCTGGGGGGCGCCCCGCCAGAACGTCTTGCGGGGCTTGACGATGATGTCGGCGAACGTGGCCCGGCCGGGCTCGAGCGACAGCATCGCCGGCTCGACGGAGCCCGTGATCTTGCCTTCGGGGTCCTCGAGCACCAACTGGACGTCGATCGGGATGTTGCCGACGTTGTCGACGGCGATCTCGGCCTTGGCCCGGCGCTTGCAGCGGATCGTGCGGGGGACGATCTCGGCGGCCAGCTCCGTGAAGGCGGCGACCTCGATCTCGCCCTCTTCGACGACGGACCCGGCGGTGTCCTCGCTGGAGACGATCCGGACCGCGAAGGGCACGAGCCCGGCGCGCACGGCGGCCGACTTGGGCGGCGCGAAGGTGACGGTGACCTGGCCCTCGTCGCCGGGGAACAGGTTCAACGAGTTCGGCTCGACCCTCGTCCAGGGCGCGGAGTCACCGACGATGTCGACCAGGACGTTGTCGACGACCTGGCCCGTGTTGCGGATCTTGACCACTCGCGTGGCCGTACCGCCGGGTTGCACGATCGGCTCGCCCGCCTGCAGAAACGCCGAGACACCCATTTGGCGGAACCTACGGCCGAATGGGTTGCCTGTCCAGAACACCCCTGCCCTTTCACACGCTCTTGACCTGGGGTGTGGCCTTTCGGGCAACGCTGATCGCCCGTTGAGTCGCGGTTGACCGCCTCCGGAGTCGAGCTCGCCATGGTGCGGGCATGGCTCAGCGCATCACGACCTATGTGTACGCAAAGGATCCGGTCTCCCAGGCCGGCATCATCGCCCAGCTCCGGCCCCGCCCCGAGGTCGACCTGGTCGAGGACGCGGGCGTCGATCAGGCCGCCGTGGCCCTGGTGGTGTGCGACGACGTCGACGACGAAACGGTGCGTGTCGTCCGGGCGCTGCAGCGCAACGGCTGCCCCCGCGTCGCGCTGGTCGTCTCCCGGCTCGACGACGCGGCGGTGTTCTCGGCCCTCGAGGCCGGCGCCTGCGGGCTGGTGCGACGGGCCGAGGCGTCCCCCACCGCTCTCGTCTCCCTCATCCGTTCCGCATCCCAGGGCGACGGCTCCGTGCCCCCCGACCTGCTGGGGCGGCTGCTCGAGGGCATCGGCCGCCTGCAACGCCAGGTGCTCGCCCCGCGCGGCCTCACGATGTCGGGCCTCACCGAGCGGGAGGTCGACGTGCTGAAGCTGGTCGCCGACGGCTTCGACACGTCGGAGATCGCCGGCAGCCTCTCCTACTCCGAGCGCACCATCAAGAACGTCATCCACGACGTCACGTCGAGGCTCTGCCTCCGCAACCGCACCCATGCGGTTGCGTGGGCGGTCCGTGAGGGCCTGATCTGACGTCGAGCAACCCCTCCTGTCATTCTTCGATCGCGGAGAGTACGATGTCGCGCCCAGTCGGCTCGTTCGACGAGGCGGGACGAGGAAGGCGGATACCGGGGTGATGGGGTTGCGGAGGAAGTCGACACGATTGGCCGCGCAGCGTCGCCTGCGGGCCATCGTCGCGGTCGCGCTCGTGGCCACCGCCGCCGCCGTCCTGATCGCCCGCGACACCCCCCAGGCCGCCGCCGAGGCCCGCAGCGCCATCGCCAGGGTGTCGAAGGACGACGGCACCGAGATCAACAGCAACGCTGGCCAGGATGCGCTCTCGGGCGACGGCCGCTACGTCGCCTTCGTCACCAGCGAGCAGATGGATCCCGACGACACCGACCCCGAATCGCTCGACGTCTACGTCGTCGACAACGTCACTCGGTCGACGACGCTGATCTCGCAGTTCGTCCCCGGCGCCGGTCAGTCCGGGTCGGGCGACAGCGATCAGCCGGCGATCTCGGCCGACGGGCGGTACATCGCGTTCCGGACCACGACGCCCTACCAGATCGAGGACGACGGGGGGAACGCCCAGGCCGACGGCTCGGTCGGGATCTGGATGGTCGACCGGGGGCCGGCCGACAGCACCGGCGCCTTCCCCGAGGTGTTCTGCGACGAGTCGATCGGCGACCCCGTCTGTATGAACGACCCTGCCCCGATCTCGCTGTTCCAGGACCCGGGCAACGTCAACCAGGACGACCCCACCGCCCCCATCCCCGAGACCGAAATGTCGGCGTCGGGGCGCATCCCCTCCCAGCCGACGATCTCGGGCGACGGCACCCAGGTCGCGTTCACCGTCCTGATTCCGGGCGGTGCCGTCATCGCGTGCCCGGCGTTGCCATGCGGCTCGTCCCAGACCCGGGTCTTCATCCGCGACCTCGACCGCGACCGCAACGGCGTTCCCGCCCTCCCGCACACCATCGGCGACGGAACCGGCCAGGAGGCGCCCGACTCGGCGCTCACCCTGGTCGTCCCGCTGAGCAGCGAGGCGCCGCCGGGGACGTCGCAGGGGATGCCCTCGATCTCCGAGGACGGGCTCCACGTCGCCGTGGTCGAGTCGATCTCGAGCTCCCGGGCCGAGGTCGCCGTGTACGACCGCACCCTCGACGGACAAGGTTCCCTCGACGATCCCAGCGATCTCCGGGTGGTCGTCGTGAGCGATGCCTTCACCACCGACCCCGGCGACGGGCGCTTCGCCGTGCTGCCGGACATCAGCGGCGACGGCTCGCGCGTCACGTTCACCTTCTTCGTCGTCCAGCCCCCGCCGCCGACGACCACGACCACGACCGCGCCGACGACGACCACGACCGCGCCGCCGCCGCCGGACATCATCGTCAACTTCGCCCCCCTGGTGGCCGCCGAGGACTTCGTCATTCCGCAGGTCGTCGTGGTCGACCGCGACTCGTCCGGCGAGAACTTCAACGAGCAGGTGGTGAGCCGCAACGCGTTCGGCGGGAACGGCGACGACACCAGCGCCTTCCCCGTCATCTCGGCCGACGGCCGCTACATCGCCTTCGCGTCTTCGGCCACGAACCTCGGGCCCGACCCCGGCTTCTGCGAAGAGGCGAACTCCGGCCCCGGTTTCGCGGCGGCGGCGGTCCAAACCCAAGCGGTGGCGATCCTGGCCCCGTCCTTCAACGCCGGCCTCTGCCACATCTACGCGGTCGACCTCGACGAGGAGCCCCGCACGGGGCCGCAGCTCGTCTCCACCGACTTCGGGGGCCCCGCGGACGCGCCGTCGACCGCCCCCGACATCTCCAGCACCGGCCGGTTCATCTCGTTCTCGTCGGCCGCGACCAACCTCGACGGCGCGGAGGGTGCCCCGCCTGAGCAGTCGCTCGACGTGTACCTGCTGGAGTGGACGCCGATCCTGCGGGCCACCCAGGACCCGGTGGTCATGCTGCCGACCCCGGTCGGCGGCTCCACCCAGGGTCCCACGCTCGTCTCGATCGGGACGTCGGACTTCGGGCCGTTCGAGATCGAGGCGCTGACCCTGCTCGGCCCCCACGACGAGGACTTCTCCTTCGATGCCCTTGCGTGCAGCGGCGTGACCTTCCACGCCGGCGACTCCTGCCAGTTCTCGGTCACCTTCTCGCCGACCGCGACCGGCGTCCGGGAGGCCGACATCCTCGTCACCCGGAGCAGCGCCCTGTTCGCCTCGTCGGGCCAGGCCGAGATCGAGCTCACCGGCCTCGCCAGCGTCCCCACGGCCAACGGCGTCACCGAGCGTGCGTCGCTCAGCGCCCCCGATGCGAACGGCAACGAGCAGTCCGAAGGCTTCTCGTTCGATCCTGCGCTGTCGGGCAACGGCCGGTACGTGGCGTTCACCACGTTCGAGGGGTTGGTCCCCGAAGACCCTGGCGGCGCCGACATCTACGTGCGAGACCTCCTCCGGGACACGACCACGCTGATCTCGATCCCGGTCGCCAGCTGTAGCGAGTGCGGCCTCGTGGCCGGTCCGCTGTCCGCCGGCAGCGCCGGCGCGCCGGCGCAATTCTTCCCCGGTTCCTTCGAGCCGTCGATCTCGGGCAACGGTCGCTACATCGCCTACGAAACCTCCTCGGGCCAGGTCCTCCTAGCCGACCGGGGTGCGCCGGACGTCGCCGGCGACTTCACAGCCCCGGTCGTGACCACGGTCGTGTCGATCCAGCCGGGATCGTCTGACGAGCCACTGAACACCGACAACTCCAACCCCTCGATCTCCGCCGACGGCACCCAGATCGCCTTCTCCTGCGACGGCAACAACGACAACCTGCTGTGCGCGCCCGAGGAGTTCCGCGACTCGGTCCTGGTCCGCGACCTCGACACGAACCGCGACGGGGTGATCGGCGGCCCGACCGATGCCCGCACGTTCCAGGTGCGCCCTCCCGGTCCGGAAGAGGGACCCGAGACCGACACGGTGTTCAGCGCCGCGATGTCCGCCGACGGGAACCACGTCGCCTTCGTGGCCGAGACCGGGCTCAGCCGTCCGGGCTTCGACAGCCTCGACCACGACCTCGTGTGGGTCTACGACCGCGACCTCGACGGCGTCGGCGCTCGAGACGACGGGGTGAACAACCCGGCGGCGTACCACATCGTCACCACCGGTGAGTTCACTGACGAGGCCCAGGACGACGGGGCGCGGGACAACCCGCTGTGGGACACGGAGAGCTCGGAGCCCGCGATCGACGGCGACGGTTCGACCGTCTCCTACACCTTCGAGTTCGAGAGCGAAGGCGACGACACGCCCCGCTCCGAGCTCCCGGCCGACATCAGCCAGGTGCTGGTGGCCGAGCGGGCCACGGTGAACGGTGCCTTCACCGCCACCGAGGTCGTCTCGCTCGCCGGACCGCTTGAGCAGATCGGCTTCTTCGATCCCGAGGACTGCCTCGCCCCCACCACCCCGACGACGAACGTGCCGACGACGCCCGCCGTGGTGCTGCCGCCCGACGAGGACCACTGCTCGAACGCCGGTGACGGTGACTCCGAGGAGTCGGACATCTCCGACGACGGCCGCTACGTGGCCTTCACCACCTACGCCCGCAACCTGCACATCGACTCCAACTGCGACGACTTCCCCTCCGGCGGCGGCGTCACCATCGCGCCGCAGCCGCTCTCCGCCGCCGGCAACTCCCAGCTCACATGCGAAGAAGGCGGTGAGGGCACGACGTTCTCGGACATCCTCGTCGTCGACCGACTCGCGCCGGGGAACGCGGGCGCCCCACAGCTCGCCAGCCCGGTGTTCGGGAGCCCGGAAGGCGTGTATCCCGACGGCTCGGCGTTCCAGCCCAGCGTGTCGACCGACGGGCGGTTCGTCGCCTTCGGCAGCTCGGCCAGCAACCTCCTCGGGACGACGCCCTGCGGCGAGGGTGGACAGTGCTCGATCGACTCGAACGACACCGAGGACATCTTCGTGCGTGAGTGGGATCCGTTCGTCTTCCCGAGCGCCTCCGACCTGCTGTTCCCGAACACCCAGCTGGGGTTGACATCCGGGTCGCAGTCGGTGCAGCTGCGCACGTTCCAGTTCGGCCCGGCGCCGGTGCTCGGCATCGAGAAGTTCGGAGCCAACCCCGGCGACTTCACCATCCTCGGGACGTCGAACTGCTCACCGCCCCTGTCGACCGACCCCGCAGCAGCCGTCGCGCCGGTGCCCCAGTACGCCATCGTGCACCTGGACACGCCGTGCACTGTCACCGTCGCCTTCGCGCCGAGTGCGATCGGCACCAGGAGCGCTTCGATCCGCGTCGCCACGGGGGCCGCGCCGCACTCGTTCGTCGGCACCCAGTTCCACGAGGTCGACCTCCTGGCCGTCGGCGATCCCAAGCCCGTCGATCCGGAGGACGGGCCCGATGGCCCCGGGCCCAGCCTCCCGGATCCGGTGAGGCCCCGACCTGGCCCCGGTCCCGACCCGGTCAATCCAGTCGACCCCGTCGACCCGGTCGGCACGCCGGGCTTCAGCACCGATCCCGGCTCGCTGGACTTCGGCGAGCAGCTGGTGACGGTCACGAGCCCGCCGCAGACCGTCACCGTCACGAACACCGGCA
>JACDCH010000347.1 GCA_013694495.1 Acidimicrobiia bacterium
GGGCGGGGAGACCCAGGAGGTCCGCGCCGAGCACTTCGTCACCAGCATGCCCATCACGGCGCTGCTGATGGCGATGCACCCCGCACCCCCCGACGAGGTGCTGGCGGCGGCGCGGGGGCTCAGGTACCGCGACTTCCTGATCGTCACGCTGATCCTGGACCGCGACGACCTCTTCCCCGACAACTGGATCTACGTGCACACCCCCGAGGTGAAGGTGGGGCGGATCCAGAACTTCAAGAACTGGTCCGCCGCGATGGTGCCCGAGGCGGGCAAGACCTGCGTGGGGATGGAGTACTTCTGCTCCGAGGGCGACGCCGTCTGGGAGACCAGCGACCCCGAGCTCATCAAGCTCGCCGCCCGCGAGATCGAGCGGCTGAAGCTCGCCAAGGCCTCCGACGCCGAGGACGGCTGCGTGATCCGGGAGCGGAAGGCCTACCCCGTGTACGACGGGGAATACCGGGCGCACCTGGACGTCTTGCGGCGGTACCTCGACGGGTTCGAGAACCTGCAGACCGTGGGCCGCAACGGGATGCACCGCTACAACAACCAGGACCACTCGATGCTCACGGCCATGCTGTCGGTGGAGAACATCTTCGGTGCCCACCACGACGTGTGGAACGTCAACGTCGAGGAGGAGTACCACGAGGAGAAGGTGGCGGCCCCGCCGCACCCGAACCAGTGACCGGCGCGGCGTCGGGCGCGGTCAGGCCCGGCCGTCGGCGTCCGAGCGGTCGGCATCCGCTGCCGCACGGCGAGCGGTTCGACGTGCTCCGGAAGGGCCCAGCGCGCCAGCTCGACCACGGGCCCGACGGCGACGATGGTCAGCGCAGTCCCGAGCCCGGGCCGCCCGCGGAGGGCCATGCCGGCGGCGACGAAGGCGGCGGCGAGGAGGACGGCCGCCCCGCCGAAGGCGAGGCCGAGCCGATCGGCCAGGCCGCCGGTGAGGACGTCGTACGGCGCCACCCCGAGCTCGGCGGTGAGCGCGATCCCGGTCGCGACGAGCACGACGCCCCCGCCGAACACGCCCAGCCGCTGCGGCCCGGGCGTCAGCTCGTTCGTCCGGCCGACCTGACCCTCGGCCGCTACCTCGTGTTCTGCCCCCTCCCTGGATCCGACGGCACCCCCCACGCCCAGCGGGGCCAGGTCGCCGAGCGACGACGTCGAGCTCGCACCGCTGGCGCCAGACCGTGGGCGCTGAGGGCGTAGCTCATCCTCAACCGGAAGGGCTCAGGGGATGGAGGCACCGGCCAGCACGTCCTCGTAGACCGAGACGTACTGGTCGACCATCCGGTCGACGCTGAACCGATCGACCGCGGCGGCGCGGATGGCCGCCCGGTCGAGCCGACCGGCGCGTTCGATGGCCCGGGCGGCCCCGTCGATGTCGCTGACGATCATCCCCGTCGTGCCGTCGTCGATGAGCTCGCGCATCGATCCGCGGTCGAAGGCGACGACGGGGGTCCCGCAGGCCATCGCCTCCGCCACGCTGTACCCGAACGGCTCGTCGAAGTCGATGAGGTGCAGCAGCGCCACGGCGCCACCGAGGAAGGCGGCACGGTTCTCGGCGCACACAGGGCCGAGGTAGCGGACCCGCTCGCCGTCGATGCGGGGGGCGACCTGCTCGTCGAAGTAGCCCTGGTCCTGGATGATCCCGGCGATCTGCAGCGGGAGGCCCACCCGCGCCGCGGTGTCGATGGCGGCCACGGTCCCCTTGTCGGGATGGATGCGGCCGAAGTACGCGAGGTGGTCGCCGGGCGTCGACTGGAGCGCGAAGGCGTCGGTGTCGATGCCGTGGTGGATCGTTGCCGCGTAGTCGAGCGTCGGATGCCGGTCGGCATCGCTGATGGCGACGTAGGCGCTCCGGGCGTCGTACTCGGAGTAGACGGCCAGGATCTTGGGGGACGAGAAGCCGTGGATGGTGGTGACCAGCGGCGTCGACACCAGCCTCGAGTACGTGAGCGGGAGGAAGTCGAAGCCGTTGTGGATCAGGTCGAACTCCGCGCTCCGTTCGAACACCGCGGCGACGTGCAGGCACTCCGCCACCTTGGGGTCGACCTCGTCGTCCTCCGACCAGGCGGTGGCGACGGGCGAGACCAGACGGGCCGACGTGATCGAGTCGCCGGTTGCGAAGAGCGTGACGTCGTGCCCGCGGGCCACGAGGCCTTCGGTGAGGAGCGACGCGAACTGCTCCCACGGACCGTAGTGGCGGGGAGGGGTCCGCCAGGAGATGGGTGCGAGCACGGCGATCCGCACGGCGCCGTTCAGCGCTCCGTCGGGTCGGTCAGCACGCCGAGGAGGTCGTCGACCGGCACGGTGGCGATGCCGATGCTTGCGTCGCCCACGCCGTAGGGGACGACGAGTGACCCGGCGTGGACGATGGCACCGCAGGAGTAGACGACGTTGGGGACGTACCCGTTCTGCTCGGCGCTCGTCGGCTGGAGGAGCGGGCGGCGCAGCTGCCCGAGGATGCGGGTCGGATCGTCCAGGTCGAGGAGCAGCGCGCCGATGCTGTAGGTCCGCATCGGGCCCACCCCGTGGGTGAGCACGAGCCAGCCGGCGTCGGTCTCGATCGGGGAGCCGCAATTGCCGAGCTGCAGGACCTCCCAGGCGCGGGTCGGCGCCTGGCACGGGGTCGACGTCGCCCAGTCGAGCGGATGGGCGGCGAAGGCGATGGCGTTGGTCTCCCGGTCGCTGCGGGACAGGGCGACGTACCGGCCGTGCACGCGGCGGGGGAACAAGGCGAGGCCCTTGTTGGCGGCGGCCGGTCCGGCCAACGGGGAGGAGGTGAAGGTGCGGAAGTCGCTGGTCTCGAGGAGCTGCTGGCTGATGTGGTCGCCGTCGTAGGCGGTGTAGACGGCGTAGTAGGTGACGGCGCCGTCGTCGTGGGTGAACCGCACGAAGCGGGCGTCTTCCATGCCATGGCTCTCGGCGGCCATCGAGGGCCACAGGACCCGTTCGTCGAGCGCGGACTCGGGTGGGAACTCGACGCCGTAGGTGCGCATCGCGATGGCGCGGATGGCGGCGATCGTCTCGTTCCCCCGATGACGGGTGACGAGGTTGCCGTGCAGGCGGCCGAGCTGCTCCTCCAGATCGGCGGCTGCGAACCGTGGGCCGAGCGGGTCGAGCACGTAGTCGGCGTTCTCGCCGTCGACCCCGAGCCGCGCCAGCTCGGCGCGCAAGGCGGGCGCCTCCAAGGTCACCGTCTGCGTGGTGCCCACGGTCGCGTACCGGGGAGGGGGATCGAACACGGTCTGCCCGTCGCCGTCGATCAGCCCGGTGCGGAAGCCGACCGAGGAGCGATGGCCCTCACCGATCGCCCGGACGCTCATGATGATGCGGAGCGCGCCCGGCGGTGCCCCGTCCTGGTCCGGGTCGGCGACGATGCTGGGGTTGCAGAGGGCGGCGCCCTCGATGGCGAACTCACAGGTGAACGTGGCCCCCAGCAGCAGGCGCCTGGTGTCGGAGAGGGGGCGAGCCGCCTCGAGGCGGTCGGCCAGCTGGGCAGCGTGGCGGCGGAACGTTGCGAGCAGGTCGCGGTGACGGCCGGCGAACCGGTCCTGCACGTCGTCGAATGCCGCCCGCACCTCGGCGTCGTCGAGCGCCAACAGGCGCGCCAGCACCGCCCCGGCGCGGGAGTCCTGGTGTTCGAAGCCCTCCTGGCCGGGGACGAACATCTGCGTGATGACCCGGCCGGCGTCAGGTCGCAACCGCTGCGCGCCGCGGCGAACGGCGAGGGCGAGGGTCACCGCGACGCGGGAACGAGGTGGCGGCCGTGCTGCAGGGTGGCGACCAGAGCGAGGGTCGACTCGGTGCCTTGGTTCAGGTTGGGTCCGTGGGCGTGGAGCCCGTCGTAGCCGCCGCCGGTCACGGGGTCGAACATGGCGTGTCCGGCGTCGTTGTCGCCGAGGAACCAGCTCACGGCCGCCGCGACCCCGTCTGACCACCGGCGGTCGTCCGGATCGACCGTGGCGGCGCGAGCGCAGGCATCGGCGAGGGCGGCGACCTCGATGGGCTGCTGATCGAAGGCGGGACGGGTGGCACCAGGTGCGCTGCCGTCCACGGGGGTGACAGAGAGGTGCCCGTCGACCATCTCGTGGTCGAGCAGCCATCCCAGCAGGTGCAGCCCGCGCTGGAGCAGGTCGGGCCGGGAGAGCAGGCTCCCGGCGGCGATCATGGCCTCGGGGAGGACCGCGTTGGCGTAGGCGAGCCGCGGCTCGGGCCACGGCCACGACGCGTCGCCACCGGCATCGGGCAGCGCGGTCGCATCGCGCAGCAGCTCACGAGCGACAGGATGATCGGGGACGGCGGTTAGAAGCTCTGCGGCGCCGATCGCGGCGAACGCCATCGCTCGCGACCACGGCGAGCGCCGTCGCGCCGCCCGCTCGAACTCCCTCACGGCCGTCTGCCGGATCCCTTCGGCGTGCCCGTGGGCCGCGGCGGTGCCGAGCGCCCAGACGCTCCGGCCCCAGCAGTCCTCCAGCGATGGTCGGTCGAGCCATCGGCCGCGTCGGTCCATCCGGTTGCGGTAGCCGCCGTCGGCGCCCTGCGCGCTGCACAGGAACTGCAGGCTGAGCGCGGCCAGCGAACGGACGTCAGGGCTCGGGTCCGGTTCGCGCGTCGTCACGACGAGAACCCTGGCCATGTCGTCGGTGCAGTAGCCGTGCTCCGGTCGGGGTTCGCCGAGACGGGCGTGCTCGAAGGTGGCCCGCTCGTCGGTCATGGCCAGCAGGTGATCGAAGCGCGGGGACGCGATGGTGGTCATACCAACGCGGCGTGCTCGGCCAAGAGGCGGCCGGCCAGATCGAGGTACGCGGCAGCGACGACCTGCCAGCTCAGCGTCGGCGCCAGGCGGGACGCTTCGGCGGCCATGCTGGCGGCCAGGCCGGGTTGGGTGAGGACCCGGTGCAGGGCGAGGGCCAATCCGTCGCGGTCGTCGTGGTCGACGACGATGCCGGCGCCCGTGGCGAGCAGCTCGACGGCGTGGGGGAACGCGGTGGCGACCACGGGCCGGCCGGCGGCGATGGCGTCGACCAGGACGCCCGAGGTGGCCTGGTCGCGCGAGTCGTAGGGCAGGACGACCACGGCGGCGGACTGGATCAGCGCGGTCAGCGACGGCACGTCGCGGTAGTCCGCGTCGAACTCGACGGAGGCCGCCACACCCAGCGCTCGAGCCTGTTCGATGCGGGCGTCGCGATAGGCGTCGCCCTCCGCGGCGAGGACCTTCGGGTGGGTGCGCCCGGCGACGAGGTAACGGGGGTGGCCGGGAAGGGTCTGCAGCATCGGCATCGCGTCGATCACCCGCTCGATCCCCTTGCCCGGCCCCACGAGGCCCCAGGTCAGCAACGTCGGCCGGTCGAGGCGATGCTGCCGACGCGGCCGCGACGGGATCGCGGCGCCGTGGGGGATCGTGTCGACCTTGTCGGCCGACACGGCGTAGCGGGAGCACAGCCGGGCGCGGGCGGCGTCCGACATGACCACGAGGCGGCCGGCGCGATCGGCCACGGCCTCGAGCACGGCGCGTTGGTGCGGCGACGGGTCGGACAGGACGGTGTGGGCCACCACGATCGAGGGCACGCGAAGGGCGCCGAGGACCTCGAGGATCTCGTCGCCGTCGTACCCGCCGTAGACGCCGTACTCGTGCTGGACGATGGCGACGTCGCACCCGCTCAGCAGGTCGACGGCCGCGGCCATCGAGGCCGCCGAGCCGTCGACCAGCTCGCCGACGACCCGACAGCTCGACGAGGTCGACCCGTCCGCCAGCCTGACGACGCGCACCTCGTCGCCCCGAGCCGACAAACCACTCGCCAGCGCGGCGCTGAAGGTGGCCAAGCCGCAGGGCGTCGGCGGATACGTGCTGAGGATCCCGAACGTGAGGGCCCGGGACGCCCCGCGGTCGAACATCGAGGTCGCGACAGAGGCGACGGGCAAGAGAGAGCTCCTTCGAGGTCGCTCGGGCGAGGCGTCGAACCGGCACGGGTCGACAGCGGGGGCCAGACGGCCGTCCTGCCCAGAGCGAGGCGACTCTCCCAAGGAGATGTGGGGCCACTCTACCTGCTCGGAGCGCATCGCCTCCGGGCGGCTCGCTCGCCGACGAGCAGTGGAGCGCGACGACCAGCGGGGCCGCCGAGATGAGCCCGTCGAAGGCTGGCGCGGGCGCGGGCCCTCAGCTGGGCAAGGGATCGAGGACCAAGGTGGCGAGGCGGCCCTCGATGACATCCCGCGCCAGATCTGCGAGACGCAGGTTGTGGCTGCGGGCGTGGCGGCGCAAGATGCTGAAGCTCTGCTCCATGTCGAGCGCCAGTCGCTCCGCGATCATGCCCTTGGCCTGCTCGATGACGACCCGGCTGTTCAGCGCATGGGTGAGCTGTTCGTTCACGACCTGCGCCTCGTGCGCCGCCCGGTGGGACAGGATGGCGATGGTCGCGACGTCGGCGAGCGCCTGGGCTGCCTCGACATCGCCGGCCCGCATGGCGCCGGGCTCCACGTGGAACAGGTTGAGGGCGCCGACGACGGTGCCCCGCAACCGCATCGGCAGCGCTTGGACCGAGTGGAACCCGGCCCGCAGGGCTTCGGCGGCGAACCGGGGCCAGCGCCCGCTGCCCGTGGCGAGATCCTGGCTCACCACCGGTTGCCCGGTCCGGAAGCAGTCGAGGCATGGACCTTCTTCGGCCTGCAGCTCGAACAGCTCCAAGAGGCGCATCGTCTCGCTGGACGACGCCATCACGCGGAGCTCGCCGTCGGGCCCCGCCAGCATGAGTCCAGCCGCGCCGACGTCGAGCACGTCCACGCACCGGTCGGCGAGCCGCGTCAACAGCTCGATTACGTCGAAGTCAGCGACGAGGGTGTCGGCCAGCTCGACGAGCGCCTTGGCGAGCAATGTCTCTCGAGCCACCGGACCTCCTCTCATCTCGGCCCGGGCACCTTCGACCGCCGGTACTCCAGCTGACCGCCCACCGGATCATACGACGGCCCACCCGTCTCCGCCCCGGGCGGCTCGTGGTCGCGGGACGGGGTCGCGCTCGCCGCGATCGTCGAATCGCAGCCGCCGTGCCACCACCTCTGCGGCCGCGAGGGCGAGGGCGAGGCCATGGCTGAACGCGTAGGCGCGCAGGCGGATGAGCGCATGGGCGACGCTGACCTCGAGCTGGGCCGCGACCATGCCCGAGGCCTGGTGCACCACGTACTGGAACTCGGCGACCGCTTCGAGCTCGACGGCGACCTGGCCCGGCGGGGCACCGGCCTGCGCGACCAGCACCGCTTGCGCGGCGACGTCGGCCATCACGAGCGCGTCGGCGTGCTGTTCGTCGGAAAGCGGACCCGCTTCGGCGCGATAGAGGTTGAGGGCACCGAGGCGCACGGCCCCGACCTGCAACGGGAAGCCGAACACTGCTCCCACGCCTGCGTCGATGGCGGGCCCGCGGAACGCCGGCCAGCGGATCTGCGTCGGATGGGCAAGATCCGCTTCGAGCACCGCACGATCCTGTCGGTAGGCGTCCACGCACGGTCCCTCACCCAAGTCGTACTGGAGGCGTTCGATGAGCGCACTCACCTCGTCCGTCGTGCACACCGAGCCCCGGGGCACACCCCCGGAAATCAGCATGATCCCGGCGCCGCTCATGACGGTGACCTCGGCACAGACGTCGCAAAGCCTCGTCGTCTCGAGGCCCGGTCCGGCTGACTGAGCGAGCAGCTCGAGGATCCGCCGCCGTCGCTCACCGGCCACCGCTCATCACCCCACCCGCTCTCGGCGAGCGGCGAGCGGCGAGCAGGTCGGGCGATGCGATCTCGAGGTCGACGTCCTGCGCCGCCGCGGCTGCGAGCACGCCTTCGGCAGGCTGCGAAGCACCCCCCGACACCCCGCCGTCAACCGGCCCACCGGGAGAGGCGGCCGGCGGAACGGCCACCCACGTGCTGAGCGCGACCGCCGGGCCCGAGACCTTCGTGCCCGAGGCCGAGGGGTCACTCGGCACGGACGGGAAGTCGAAGATGTCGAGGATGCGGCAGTCCGGCGGGGCCCGCAGCGACAGTGTTCGGGTCTGCCGGGCGAGCCGGTTGCGCGTCCTGACGATGACGCCGAGCGTCGCGGCGCTCATGAACGAGACACCGCTCAGATCGACGACCACATCGGCACTGGCGAGGCGGAGGGCGCGATCCATCGTGGCGGTGAGCGACGCGACCGTCGCCACGTCGTGCTCGCCGACCAACCACACGACGGTGCGCTCGGCGTCGACGTCGACGTCGAGGCTCCGCCGCGCTGAGGCGCCGCCGTCGGCGGTCTTCCGTGAACGGTCATGTGCCCTCCCTGGTGGACGTGCAGCGGCTGACGCGCTACCAGGGTCTGGAGCATCGCTCCCCAACCGACGAATGCCGGCGCGACACGCAGGGGCTCTTGTCGTGTCGGGTCTCACCGTACACCCCGCGCCGCCGCGCCACCCGGGGACGTCGACCGCAGGCAGTGGTGCTGGTCCCGCTCGCAAGTCATGCCGGGTATTCAACGGCCCCGAACGCCGCTCGCTGCGTCCTCGGCCTTGACTGGGCGGGTCCCAGCCTGCTGCCTGCGTCCTTGCGAGCGACGCCCATTGCTCGCCGAATACACCGACGAACCCACGAGCGGGACCACTAGCACTAGCCGGCGGCCGCTGGGTCGTCGGTGTTGGCGTATCGGCGGACGACGTCACTCGCGACGTCGCGGAGCTTGCGGTTCTGATTCTGCGAGGCGCGCACGAGAACGTCGAAGGCATCGTCGGGGCTGCACCGCTCCGACGCCATCAGGATGCCCTTGGCCTGCTCGATGACTGCCCGTGAGGCCATCGCCTCTTGCAGCTGCAGCGACAGCTCGTAGCCGCGCGCGTATCGCGTCACGGTCGCGGCCGCCACGCCGAGTTGGTCGGCGAACGCGCTCGCGACCCGGTGTGCCTCGTCGCCGTAGCGGGCGGTGGTCTCCGAGTACAGGTTCAGAGATCCGAGCACGGCCTCCTCATTGCCGAGCGGCACCGACAGCACGGCGAGCACACCGCGACCGTGCGCAGCCGATGAGAAGCTGGGCCAGCGGGCGTCCGACGCTGTGGTGAGGTGCTCGACGCCTCGGTGACGGATCGCCGCCAGGCAGGGCCCGTCTCCGAGCGCGTACTGCGTGTCGTCCAGGAACAGCGCCGTCTTGGCGGTGAAGGCCGGCGTCGCCGGGGTGCCGTCCGGTTGGACGAGCGAGATGCTCGCGAGGTCGCACGCCGGGATCGTCTCCGTCGCGATCTGTGCGATCCTCGTCTGCATCGTCGCCAGGTCGTCCCCGCCGACGAGAAACCGCCGGAGGGCTTCGCGGCCGGCGTCCATGCCGACCTGCGGGACATCAGTCACGTGCGCCACCTCGTCGGGAGTCAGTCGCAGATCCCTGATCGACGCGAAGGACGGCTGGCTCCTTCTCAACCTACCGCCTGCGACACGACACTGGAACGTCGCCCCTGCGCCGACCGCGCCGCAGGGTCCCTCGTGGACGTTCGTCTCGCGGCCGGTTGCGCGACGGGCGGACTGGTCCCAGGACACCACAGCGAAGGCGGCGCACATCGACGCCTGACAGGTCGACCAAGGCGGTGTCGTCGGCGTGGCGCACGTCGCCTGCAGCCGCGCGTACGCCCCAGCGGTTGCGGCGTCGTACCTGCGCCGGCCCAAGGATGCTCCGGTACCGACGCGGGGGTGCGTCTCTAGCCAACAATTGTGCGGTAGACGTTCGTCTCCCGGGGCTCGAAGCCGATGCGCTGGTAGAGGCGGTTGGCGGCTTCGCGTGACGGGCGCGAGGTGAGGTCGACGGTGGTGCAGCCGAGCTCGCGGGCGCGGGCGATCATCGCTCGGGTCAGGGCCTCGCCGATCCCCTGGCGGGCGGCGGCCTCGTCGACGATGACGTCCTCGATCCAGGCTCGGCGGCCGGTCGGGATGCGGAAGGCGGCGAGGGTGGCGACGCCGACGATGCGGCCGCCAGCGTCGTCGCGGGCGACGAACTGCGTGATCGCCGGTGAGGCGAGCATGTCGGTGACGGCGTCGAGGTCGGGCGGCGGGTTCGACTTCGACAGCTGCGGCACGAGGCCGGCCAGCGCCCCGGTCAGCTCGACGGCATCGGCGGTCGTGGCGATCGACACGGAGGCGGTCACCGCTCGATCATGCCTCGGGGCGGGCTCGTCCTTTCGGCCGAGGAAGAACGGCCCGACGACCGATGTCGGCGCAGGGCGGAGGCGGGATGGTCGGGGCGTGCCCGTCTCCAGCGCCGTCCAGGTCCGCCGCCTCACCGGATCGATCGGTGCCGTGCTCGACGCCATCGACCTCCGGGCGCCGCTCGCTGCCGACGCCGTCGCCCGGTTGCGGGCCACCATCGTCGAGCACCAGGTGGTGTTCGTCCGCGACCAGCACCTCACCGAGGACGAGCTGCGCACGTTCGCGGCGCGCTTCGGGCCGCTTGGGGTGTCGCCGCTGCACCAGGTGCTCGGCACGGGTCGCACGACGTCGGTCATCGAGGACACGGCCGACCGTCCGCCGGCCGGCTTCGACTGGCACACGGACCTGAGCTGGACGGCGGCGCCGCCGGCGCTCGGCTTCCTCAGCGCCGTCGAGATCCCGGCGTGGGGCGGCGACACGATGTGGGCCTCGCTGAGCGCCGCATTCGACTCCCTGCCGCCCGGCACCCGGGCCGCCTGCCGCGGGCTGCGTGTGCGCCACCGGCCCGACCGGACCCTGCTCGAGTCCGTCGCCCGCCACCACGGCGACGAGGTCGCCCGCCGCCTCCGCGACGCCCACCCGCCGGTCGACCACCCCCTCGTCCGGCTCCACCCGGTCAGCGGCCAGCGGCTGCTGTCGCTGTCGCCGCTCTACACCGAGCAGGTCGTCGGGCTCGAGCGCGACACGAGCGCTCAACTGATGGCGACGCTGGAACGGACCCTCGAGGACCCGCACCACCAGGTGCGCTGGCGGTGGGCCGAGGGCGACGTCGCCGTCTGGGACGAGGCGGCGACGTGCCACCGCGCCCTCACCGACCACTTCCCCCACCGGAGGGTCATGCGCCGCTGCGTCGTCGAGCGCGGCCGCCCGGCATGAGAGATCAGCACCTGCGGCGAAACAATCGCGCCGCGCCCGTCGACCGCCGGAGGCGCTGGGGGTCTGGGGGCGGAGCCCCCAGGCATCGGCCGCAGGGCGACGAAGTCGGCCGAGGACCGCAACGACCGAGCGGAGCGAGGACGACAAACTCGCCGGAACGGAGCGAAGCGAGTGACGGCGAAGACCTCTCAGGACCTGCGGATGGATTGGTGCCGGACCAGGTGTTGCCCGCAGGCCCTTCCTGTGTCTCCATTCGATTCCGGGGTCCGGCGAGGGGGCTTCGCCGGGGCGGTCCGGACCCCTTCATCTCAGGACCTGCGGATGGATTGCGGGGCGACGGCTCCTGGCCGCAGGTCCTTCCTGTGTCTCCATTCGATTCCGGGTGGCCGCGTCGAGGGGCTTCGCCCGGGGCTGTCGGCAACCCTTCATCTCAGTCCTCGTCGGGGACGGGCTGGGGCGGCGGCGGGCCGACGTAGCGGGCCGAGGGCCGGATGATCCGGTTGTCGGCAGCCTGCTCGAGCACGTTCGCGCTCCACCCGATCACCCGGCTCGACGCGAACGTCGGGGTGAACAGGTCGCGGGGCAGCCCGGCGTGGTCCATCACGACACCGGCGTAGAACTCGACGTTGGCGTAGAGGTTGCGCCCGGGCTTGAGCTCGGCCAGCACGTCGACGACGGTCTGCTCGACCACCTTGGCGAACTCGATCTTGGCCGCGCCGATGCGCTCGGCCACCCCCCGCAGGAACAGCGAGCGGGGGTCGTCGGTCTTGTAGACGCGATGGCCGAAGCCCATGATCTTCTCGCCCCGGGTGACGGCGTCGACGAGGTACGGGCGGGCGTTCTCGACGGTGCCGATGGCGTCGAGCAGGTCGAGGGCCCGGCTCGGCGCGCCGCCGTGCAGCGGCCCCGACAGTGCCCCGATCCCGCCCACCACCGCGGCCGCCACGTCGGCGCCCGTGGAGGTGATGACCCGGGCGGTGAACGTCGAGGCGTTGAAGCCGTGGTCGATGGTGGTCATCTGGTACTGCTCGACAGCGCGACCCAGTTCGAGGTCCGGCTCCTCCCCGCTCATCATCCACAGGTAGTTGGCGCCGTAGCCGAGGTCGTCGCGCGGCGTGACCGGCGGCCGGTCCTGCTGCAGGCGGTAGATCGACGTGATCAGCGTCGGGATGGCGGCCGACACCTGCAAGGCGTTCCGGCGCCGCTCGGCGTGGTCGATGTCGAGCGTCGGCCGGAAGCCCTCGACCGCGCCGAGCAGCGACACCGCAGTGCGGACCCCTTCCATGATCGATCGCGAGCCGGCGGCGATCGACGGGAGGACCTCGCTGACCTCGTCCGGCAGCACCCGGTAGGGCCGCACCTCGGCCAGGAACGCCTCCCGCTGGGCGGCCGTGGGCAGGGAGCCGTCGAAGAGGAGGTGCCAGACGTCCTCGAGGTTGCGCTTGTCGGCGAGGTCGACGGCCGAGAACTGGCGGTAGTGGTAAAAGCCCTCGAGACCCCGCACGTCGCCCACCTCGGTCTCGGCCACGATGACACCCTCGAGCCCGGGCGGCGCCTCGATCTCGCCGGGGTGGACCACCGGCTGGATGGAGGCGATGCGCAGCAGGTCGCGCATCGACACGATCCCGACGAGGGTGTTGGCGTCGACGACGGGGATGTGCCGGTAGCCGTGCGATGCCAGCGCGTCGTAGGCCGCCTGCACGCCGGTGTCGGGCGCGACGCAATCCGGGTCGGCGGTCATCCACTCGGCGACCTTCGACGCGCCCGGATCGACGCCGGCCGCGCCCCAGCGCACGAGGTCGCGCTCGGTGAGGATCCCGATGGGCCGGGTGCCGTCGACCACCACCACCGAGCCGACGCGCTCGTCGCGCATCCGGGTGGCCGCCGCCGCCACCGTCTCGTCCGGCAGGGCGGTGACAACGGGCGAGCTCATCAGCTCGGCGACGGAGGGCACCTTGGGTACGTCGGCCATGGGCGGGAGGCTAGGGCCAGCCGAGGCCGTCAGGTTCCGGTCGGAGGCCGAGGCGGAGGAACGACACCAGGTCGACCGCCCGCCCGGGACCGGCGCAACCAGCCGAAGGCCGCCCCCGCCGGTTGGGCGGGCATGCGTCGCGACCGACGAAGCGAGCCCCTTGGGCGAGCGGAGCGGGAGTAGGCGACTCGGGACGTGCGGCGGAACAACCGCGTCGCGACGCGCCCGTCGACCGCCGGAGGCGCTGGGGGTCTGGGGGCGGAGCCCCCAGGCATCGGCCGCAGGGCAACGAAGTCGGCCGAGGACCGGAACGACCGAGCGGAGCGAGGGCCACAACACTCGCCGGAACGGACCGAAGCGAGTGACGGCGACGAACTAGTGGTCGAAGACCACGGTGCGGTCGGCGGCGATGACGACCCGGTCGTCGACGTGGAGGCGGACGGCGTCGGCCAGCACCCGGCGCTCGAGCTCGGCGCCGCGGCGGCGGAGCTCCTCGACGTTGTCGCGGTGCGAGACCCTCGCCGTGTCCTGGGCGATGATCGGGCCGGCGTCGAGCTCGGCGGTCACGTAGTGGGCGGTCGCCCCGATCATCTTCACGCCCCGCTCGTGGGCCCGGCGGTACGGGTCGGCACCGACGAACGCCGGCAGGAAGCTGTGGTGGATGTTGATCGCCTGAGCCCGCCACCGCTCGCACAGCTCGGGCGACAGGACGCGCATGTAGCGGGCCAGCACCACGACCTCCGCCTGGGCAGCCTCCACCGCGTCGACGACGGCTGGCTCCTCGGTGGCCTGCACGAACGGGACGCCCCAGCGGGCGGCGAGGAGCGCGAGGTCGTCGTGGTTCGAGACCACGACCCGGACGTCGATCGGCAGGGAGCCGGCGTCGGCCCGGGCCAGGAGGTCGGCCGCGCAGTGGGGCGACCGGGACACGAGCAGCGCCGTCGGGCGGGGCGCTCCCGGGTCGGCGGTGATGCGCGTGCGGTCGAGGTCGACCCCGGCGACGACCGCGGCCCGCTGCAGGGCCGCCACGGCGTCCCCGTCGGCCGCCACCGCCTCGACCTCGACCCGCTGGTGGAACCAGCCCAGCTCGAGGTGGCTGTCGACCTCGACGATGTTGAGGCCGGCGTCGGTCAGCGCGCCGGCGATGGCGGCCACGAGGCCGGGGCGGTCCGGGCTCGACGTCAGCAGCACGGCCCGGGACACGCCTGCATCCTGGCAGCACAGAAAGGGTTCACCGGTTCGTGACGCGGCCCTCACCCGGCGGCGCGCCGGGCGACACCTGCCGCTCGTACGGTCCGACGCATGGTCCGCCTCATCGATGTCGTTCGTTCGTTCGGCAACGCCGGAGCCGTGGCCAACGCGAGGACGGTGATCGACGAGCGGCGCCGCGACGAGTGGGTCGTCCGCTCGCTCGCCCGCCGGGTCGCCGCCGTTGCGCCCGTCGTCCCTGCCGACGAGGAGCGCTACACCCGGACGGGTTAGGCCGGCTGCGCGGTGAGCGGCGCCGACGGGGGCGCCGTAGCCTTGGCGACCATGGACAAGGTCGAGAAGGTGGAGAAGTCCGAGGAGGAATGGCGAGCCGAGCTGACGCCGGAGCAGTACGAGGTGCTGCGGGGCAAGGGCACCGAGCGGGCCTTCACCGGTGAGCTCCTCCAGAACAAGGAGAGCGGCACGTACACGTGCGGGGGCTGCGGCGCCCACCTCTTCTCGTCCGACACGAAGTTCGACTCGGGCAGCGGCTGGCCCAGCTTCTGGGAGCCGGCCAACGACGAGAACGTCGAGACCCACGACGACAACAGCCACGGGATGCGCCGCATCGAGGTCACCTGCGCGAAGTGCGGCGGCCACCTCGGCCACGTGTTCCCCGACGGGCCCCAGCCCACGGGCGAGCGCTACTGTATCAACTCCCTGGCCCTGGGCTTCGAGCCGGACGAGCCCAGCCGCACTTGACGGACCACCTGCGTTGGGCCCGTCGACCGGCGCTGCGCTCGCCGATCGTGATCGCTGCGTTCGAGGGCTGGAACGACGCCGGCGAGGCCGCCACCGCCGCCGTGCGGACCCTGGTCGGCACCTGGAACGCCGATCCCTTCGTCGAGATCGACCCCGAGGAGTTCTACGACTTCACGGCCACCCGGCCGATGGTCCGCCTCGTCGAGGGCCGCACCCGCCAGCTCGACTGGCCGGCCAACGTGTTCTCCGCCGCCCCGCTCGACGCCATCGACAACGACGCCATCCTGCTGCTGGGCACCGAGCCCGGGCTCAAGTGGCGCACGTTCTGCGAGCAGGTGGTCGAGGTCGTGCGCGAGACAGACGCCCGCATGGTGGTCACGCTCGGCGCCCTCCTCGCCGAGGTGCCCCACACCCGGCCGGTGCGGGTCATCGGCACGGCCGAGGACGACGAGCTGATCCGCCGCCTCCGCCTGCGCCGCTCCGGCTACGAGGGCCCGACCGGCATCGTCGGCGTCCTCCACGACGCGCTGCGCCGCCGGGGCGTGCCGTCGGTGTCGCTGTGGGCGACGGTGCCCACCTACGTCTCGGGCCCGTCCTCGCCGGTGGCGGCGCTGGCCCTGCTGCGCCGGGTCGGCGAGCTCCTCGGCGCCGACGTCGCCAACGCCGACCTCGAGCAGGAGGCGGTCGACTACCGCCGCCGCATCGACGAGGTGGTCGACGACGACGAGGACCTGCGCGACTTCCTCCAGCGCCTCGAGGCCGCCTACGACGAGGACGTCGTCGAGGACACCGATCCCGCCGAGCTCATCGCCGAGCTCGAGCGTTTCCTCCGCGAGCAGTAGCCCCCGGCGGTTGCCGCTGGCGGGAGCGGCCAAAGGACGTGACGGCGGAGAAGAAGGACGGGCGGAGGAACCATCGGGAGGCGCCCACGCCCCGGTCGGCCGCCGGAGGCGCTGGGGGTCTGGGGGCGGAGCCCCCAGGCATCGGCCGCAGGGCGACGAAGTCGGCCGAGGACCGCAACGACCGAGCGGAGCGAGGGCACCCAACTCGCCGGAACGGAGCGAAGCGAGTGACGGCGAAGAACCGCCGGAGGCGCTGGGGGTCTGGG
>JACDCH010000363.1 GCA_013694495.1 Acidimicrobiia bacterium
GGTCAGCGTGAACCGTGGTCACCGGACTGGTCGCCAGGGTGAAATCGGTTCGGCCCGCCTTCGACGGCTGTCAGGTGGTCGAGGAACAAGCGGGCTGTTGGCGGCAGGTCCTCGTCCATCCGGGCGATGACGTGCCACGACTTCGGGCGCGGGCCACCCGCGATGGCCCACTCCTCGAGGTCGCCGTTGTCCAACTCCCGCCCCACCGCGTCGCGAGAGATGAGGGTGATGCCAAGACCCACTTTGACGGATTCGCGGATGGCGCCGTTGGAGCCCAGTGTCAGCCTTGGTGGGACGATGTTCAGGTCATCCAGCAGCTCGAGGACCGTCGCGCGAGTGCCCGAGCCTGGTTCGCGCAACAGCCACACGCTTCTTTCCAGTTCGGCGGACGGCACGAGTCGGGCGGTCCGCCGCCGCGTTCGGCGCTGGCCGTTCGAGCTCGATGCGGCCACGACGACGAAGCTGTTCGGTCTGGTCGCCTTCGTGCAGAACCGCCCAAGCGGCGGAGGGCGTCCGCCGATGGCGACGTCGACTTCGTGGTTGTCGAGCATCTCCAAGACGCGAGCCCGATTCCCGACCTCGAGAGTGACCTCGACGTGCTCGTAGCGGGTTCGAAAGGTCGCTAGGAATCCGGGCACGACGTGCTCGCCGGCGGTCGTCACCGCGGCAAGCCGAACCCGACCCCGCTCGGGGTCAGTCCCACCGGCGACCGCAGCAACGGCTTCATCGAGAAGGCCGAGTATCCGCCGGGCATAGCTGGCGAACACTTCGCCCTGCGAGGTGATCACCAGTCCACGGCCTTCTCGCTGAACAAGCGACACGCCCAGCTCCTTCTGCAATGCAGCGAGCGCCGCTGACACGGCAGGTGGGCTCACGAAGAGGCGCTCCGCGGCCTTTCGGACCGACCCGGTTGCGGCGATCTCGACGAATGTCCGTAGCTGGGTCGGCGTAATAGTTCAACCATAGCTTACGGATCAGATGCTCATCTGACATGGACACGCTAATGATTGAGGGAGAACATGGACCGATCGAGAGCGACGAGGCAGAGCGGGGAGCACCGCATGCAAGGCAACGGTAAGCAGGGGCAGCAAGCGCTCGAGGGCGAGCAGCGCTGGGGAGCCGGCGTCATCCCCTACGCCAAGATGGGCTATTGGGAGCCGGACTATCAGCCCCAGGACAGCGACATCCTGTGCGCCTTCAGGGTCACCCCACAGCCGGGCGTCCCACCCGAGGAAGCCGGAGCCGCGGTGGCCGGGGAGTCTTCGACCGCCACCTGGACGGTGGTGTGGACCGACAGGCTGACCAACTACGAGCGCTACCAGGCCAAGTGCTACCGGGTCGACCCGGTGCCGGGCGCCGACAACCAGTACATCGCCTACATCGCGTACAACCTCGACCTCTTCGAGGAGGGATCGATCGCCAACCTCACGGCGTCGATCATCGGCAACGTCTTCGGCTTCAAAGCGTTGAAGGCCCTCCGCCTGGAGGACATGCGCATTCCGACCCACTACCTCAAAACGTTCCCGGGCCCACCCCACGGCATCGTCATGGAACGTGAGTACCTCAACAAGTTCGGCCGTCCCCTGCTGGGAGCGACGACCAAACCGAAGCTCGGCCTGTCGGCCAAGAACTACGGCCGCATCGTCTTCGAGGCGCTGAAGGGTGGGCTCGACTTCACCAAGGACGACGAGAACATCAACAGCCAGCCGTTCATGCGATGGCGTGACCGGTTCCTGTACTCGATCGAAGGAGTGAATCGCGCCGTCGAACAGACCGGAGAGGTGAAGGGCCACTACATGAACGTCACGGCGGGAACCATGGAAGACATGTATGAACGGGCCGAGTTCGCCAAGTCGATCGGCAGCATCGTCGTGATGCTCGACCTCGTCGTCGGCTACACCGCCATGACATCGATGTCGAAATGGGCCCGCAAGAACGGCGTCCTGCTACACCTCCACCGCGCCGGGCACGGCACCTACACCCGCCAGAAGTCACACGGCGTCAGCTTCCGGGTGATCTCGAAGTGGTGCCGCATGCTCGGCGTCGACCACATCCACGCCGGCACCGTCGTCGGCAAGCTCGAGGGCGACCCGTCGATGATCCGCGGCTACTACGACACACTTCGGCTCGACAGGATCCCGACCAACCCAGCCGAGGGCATCTACTTCGACCAGGAATGGGCATCAATGCCGGGCGTCATGCCAGTGGCCTCGGGCGGCATCCATGCCGGGCAGATGCACCAGCTGCTCCACCACCTCGGTGAGGACGTGATCATGCAGTTCGGCGGTGGGACAATCGGCCATCCGTCCGGCATCTCCGCTGGTGCGGAGGCCAACCGGATCGCCGTCGAAGGGATGATCAAAGCCCGCAACGAAGGCCGCGACTTTCTCGAGGAGGGCGAGCAGATCCTCAAGGACGTCGCCAGAACTTGCCCGCCGCTGCAGGTCGCGCTCGACACCTGGGGCGACATCTCCTTCAACTACGAGTCGACCGACACCCCCGACGTCATCGCCACTCCGACGTCCTGAGAGGACCGAGATGCGCATCACCCAAGGGACCTTCTCGTTCTTGCCCGACCTCACCGACGACGAGATCAAGGCGCAGATTCGATACGCCATCGCCAACGGCTGGGCACTGGCCGTCGAGTACACCGACGACCCGCACCCCCGCAACAGCTACTGGGAGATGTGGGACCTCCCCATGTTCGACGTCGTCGACGCATCCGGGGTCTTCCTTGAAGTGACGAGATGCCGCGAGGCCTTCGCCAACCACTACGTCAAAGTCACGGCCTACGACCCGAGCCACTGCCGACAGACAACCGCCTTCGACCTCATCGTCAACCGACCAGCGATCGAACCGGGCTTCCGCCTCGACCGGCAAGAGGTCAGCGACCGCCAGATCCGATACACGGTGCACTCCTATGCATCCGAACAGCCTCACGGCGAGCGGTACCGGAGCGGCAGCTCCCAATGAGCGAGCCCGAGCCCGAGCCCGGTTCCGAGCCGGCTCGGCCGTTCTCCATCCGCAGGGACGGGGACGACAACGCAGCAGGTGACGGCGCGCGCGCGCCCGACGCCAGCGGCAGCGACGCCGAGACAGTCCCGGACCGCCTGCCGGATGACGCCCTCGTCGACGTGCGATCGGAGCAGGAGGCGGTTCACACGCAGGAGGTGCTCGACCGGCTTGACCGCGAGCTGGTCGGTCTCGTGCCGGTCAAGTCCCGTATCCGGGAGATCGGGGACCTGCTCCTTGTCGATCGGTTGCGTGAGCGGTTCGGGATCGAGTCGAGCCGCCCGACGCTGCACATGTCGTTCACCGGCAGCCCCGGCACGGGGAAGACGACGGTCGCGCTGCGCATGGCCGAGTTGCTGCACCGGCTGGGCTACCTCGCAAAGGGGCACATGGTGAGCGTCACCCGCGACGACCTTGTCGGCCAGTACATCGGCCACACCGCTCCGAAGACGAAAGAGGTGCTGAAGCGGGCCATGGGCGGCGTGCTGTTCGTCGACGAGGCGTATTACCTCTACCGCCAGGAGAACGAGCGCGACTACGGACAGGAGACAATCGAGATCCTGCTGCAGGTGATGGAGAACCAACGCGAAGACCTCGTGGTGATCCTGGCGGGCTACAAGGACCGGATGGACGAGTTCTTCCAGTCCAATCCCGGCATGAGCTCGCGCATCGCCCACCACATCCACTTCCCGGACTACACACGCGATGAGTTGGTGCAGGTGGCGGGCCTGATGCTGGCCCAGCAGCACTACGAGCTCTCATCCGAAGCGGAAACCGCCTTCGAGGACTACCTCGAGCGGCGCATGCGCCAACCCCGCTTCGCCAACGCTCGCAGCGTGCGCAACGCCCTCGAGCGAGCCCGGCTACGTCAAGCGGCGCGCATCGTGGCCGAGGCGAGGACCGATCTCGGCAAGGCCGACCTCATGCAGATAGAAGCGGCCGACATCCTCAGAAGCCGCGTGTTCGACGACGACAGCGCTACCTGCACTGGCGAGCCGCCACAGGAAACCATCGACGAAGGGGCCTGACGTGCCGGACAAGCAGATGACCATCCAGCGAGTCGTCGGGGGCAACGGGCTGGCGGGCGCACGGCCCATCATGCTCGTCATCGCCGGCGATAGCGCGGCCGGCAAGACCACCCTCACCCGCGGTCTGGTGGACGCCCTCGGGGCCGAGCGGATCACCCGCGTCTGTGTCGACGACTACCACCGCTACGACCGAGCGGAGCGGAAGACACTGCCGTTCACACCACTGCACCCGGACTGCAACTACCTCGAGATCATGGAGCAGCATCTTCAACTCCTCTCGCTGGGCCAGCCGATCCTCAAGCCTGTCTACGACCACCATGACGGATCACTCGGTCGGCCGGTGCTGGTCGAGCCCCGTGAATTCATCGTCGTTGAGGGGCTGTTCCCGCTGTACTCCAAGTTGGCACGCGCCTGTGCCGACATCACCGTGTTCCTCGACCCGCCCGAACAGCAGCGACGCGACTGGAAGGTCCGTCGGGACACGACCCGGAGGGGATATACCGAGGAGGAGGTCCTGCGCGATCTTGACAAGCGCGAACGGGATTCGGCCGACTACATCCGCCCGCAGCGGACGCATGCAGACATCGTCGTGCGGTTCGCGCCGATCGAGGAGCGGGGCGAGCCGCCCGACGCGCCGCCATCCGCGATGGTGCTCCTTCGCCCGACGATCCGTCACCCCGATCTGTCGTCCATCCTCGGTGAGGACACCCGCCAAGCCATGCACCTCAAGCTGCTTCGCGACGACGACGGCAAGCCGGTCGACGCGCTGCACGTCCACAACTACGCGTCGCCCGAGACGGCCCGGAGTGTCGCCGAAGCGATCTGGCGAGAGCTCGGTGTACCCGAGCCGCTACCCGACTCCCTGGGCGAGATCGAGCCCGGCAACGTGAGCCCGGCGCTCGGCCTGACCCAGCTCATCTTGCTGTTTCACCTCTTCCAAGCGCAGCGGGCGTGACACCGACGAGGAGGCGTGCGGTACTCGCGGCTCGCGCCGGCGGTCACGCCTCGGCTTCTGCGACCTGCTCCATCCGCCGTGGAAGGACCACTCGAGCGCATGCGCTGGAGGACAGACCATGAGCACCGGTGCGCGAGTGGCGATCAACGGGTTCGGGCGTATCGGCCGCAACGTGTTCCGGGCCGTGCTCGAGCGCCCGGACAGCATCGACATCGTCGCCGTGAACGACGTCAACGATCCCGAGATGCTGGCTTACCTGCTCGAGTTCGACACGGTCAGGGGGCACCTGCCTGAACCGGTTGAGCTGGTCGGCAACCGCCTCCGGGTTGGTGACAGCACCGTCCATCTGTCAGGAGAGCGCGAGCCGCTGCGGTTGCCGTGGAACGACCTGGGCATCGACGTCGTCGTCGAAGCGACCGGCTACTTCACGGTGGGCAGCGACGCCAGGCGACACATCGAGGCGGGCGCAGGGCTCGTGGTCATCTCGGCGCCGGCGACGGGTGCCGACATCACGATCTGCATGGGCGTCAACGAGGACCGATTCGATCCACGCCACCACGCGGTGATCTCCAACGCGTCATGCACGACGAACTGCCTCGCGCCGATGGCACTAGTACTCCACCAACGCTTCGGCATCGAGTCTGGATTCATGACGACCATCCACGCGTACACGAACGACCAGAAGCTCGTGGATCTCCCGCACCGCGGCCACACCCGCGATCAGCGCCGGGCCCGCGCCGCGGCCCAGAACATCGTCCCGTCCACGACCGGCGCGGCGGTCGCGATCGGTGAGGTGATCCCTGACCTGCGCGGCCTGCTCGACGGCATGGCAGTGCGAGTGCCGGTACCGGACGGGTCACTCACCGACCTGGTCTGCACCCTGGCCGAGCCGGTGACGATCGAGCAGGTGAACGATGCGTTCATGGAGGCGGCGCTCACGGACCGCCTGCGCGGGATCCTCGCGGTCACTTCCCGGCCCCTCGTCAGCTCCGACATCCTCGGCAACCGCCACTCCTGTGTCATCTCAGCCTGTGACACCATGGCCCGGGGTCGCCACGTCAAGACGCTCGCCTGGTATGACAACGAGTGGGCCTACGCCCACCGCCTCGTCGATCTCTCCGCCCACATCGACGCCAGCCGTCGCGCCGCCGCGACGCCGTGACGGCCGGGCTTCACTCGCCCGCGATGAGCCGCTCGGTGCACTCGTGAGGCTGCCTCGCTCGTGGCCGCCGTCTCAGCAACGGCAGTCGAAGAGACCGGATGCCAGCTTCACTGCTACCACCTTGTCGGTGCCGGCGGGGTGCCAAGGCCGCCGCTCGCGACCGGTGAGCGACCTGCTGCGGGTCCTCGGTGTCTACTCCCGCTGGGACATGAGGCAAACGCCCAGATCCATCAGGCCCGGCACGCACGGATCGATGATCTGGTAGAGGACCCGCTGTCCGTCGCGGCGGGCGTGGACGATGCGCTGATCGGCGAGACGCTGCAGCTGGTTGGAGACCGCCTGTTGGCTGGCCCCGATCGCCTCGGCGATGTCGGAGGGGCTGACCTCACCGGCGAGGTAGATGACGTGCAGGATGCGGAGCCGGTTGTCGTTGGCCAGGACCTTGAACAGCTGGGCCAGGTCGCCGGCGGACGCGTCGGCCATCAAGTCGCCGCTGAGATGGGGGAACGGGTCCTTGCGAGGCGGGGGCATTGCCAACTCCGATAGTACATGGTTCTATGTAATAATGAACATCGACGTGAATCCTACGACTCCGATGGCCCGTGCACGGGTGATGCCGGTGTCGGGGCGTGAGAACCTTCTCACCGTCCTGTTCGGGTTGTGGATGACGGTCGGGTTGTTCCTGGACGGGTACTTCCACCAGAACCTCGATGGCGACTCGGAATCGTTCGTCACCCCGTGGCACTGCGTCTTCTACGCCGGCTTCGCTGCGTCGGCTCTGTGGCTGGCGACGATGTCCCGCCGCCGGGCCCCGGGAGGGGTCGACTGCCGGCTCGGGTTCCTCCCGCCGGGCTACGAGGGTGCCCGCATCGGGATCGTGCTGTTCGCGTTGGGCGGCGCCGGTGACGCCGCCTGGCACGCCGCCTTCGGGGTCGAGCGCGGCGTGGACGCGCTGCTGAGCCCCACCCACCTCGTGCTCTTCGTCGGCTTGGTGCTGATCCTGACCGCCCCCTTGCGCGCCGCAAGGGCCGCGCCGTCGGCGCCGCCGAGTCCCTGGCTGGTCGTCGGCTCGGTCACCACCGCGACCGCGCTGGTGGGCTTCTTCCTGAACTTCGCATGGGGACTCGGCATCGCCGCTCTCGTGCGCGTCCCGTACGACCCCGTCACCGAGGTGGGCGAGACCCCGGTCATCGCCGGAGTCGCCAGCATGCTCGTGACCACCGCGGTGCTCTTCGGTGCGGCCCGGCTCCTGCTGAGCAGCGGGCGTGTTCCCGCCGGTGCACTCACCGTGCTGTTCGGCGTCGTTGCATTGCTCGTCTCGGTCGCCTTCGACGAGGACGCCGAAGGCGTCGCGGCCGCGCTGGCCGCCGGCGTCGCGCTCGACGTCCTCCTGGCTTCGGGCGCCAACCGACGACAGCGCGCTGGCGTCCTCGCCGCGATGTTCGGTCTCGTGTCCGCCGGGCTGTGGCTACTCTACCTGGGGCTGCTCCGTGTACTCGATGGGATCGAGTGGCAGCCGGAGATCTGGTTGGGCGCCACCGCTCTGAGCGGCCTCGCCGCCTACGCCATCGCCGCCCTCGCACCGCTCGACCACGACCGGCTCCGGCCGCGGAGGGAGACCCACGATGAGACGGGACAGCTCCATCGAGTCCGTACGGCAGCGCTACGCGGCGCTCGCGACAACCGCCGCGCAGGGCGCCAGCTGCTGCACCCCCGACGAACAGGCCGTCTTCGGCGCCTCGCGCTACGCGGACGACGACCTCGACGCGATCCCCGAGACCGCCACGGCGGCGTCGCTCGGCTGTGGCAACCCGACCGCCGTCGCCGACCTCGCCGAAGGCGACATCGTGCTCGACCTCGGTTCCGGCGGCGGCATCGACGTCATCCTCTCCGCACGGCGCGTCGGCATGACCGGCAAGGCCTACGGGCTCGACATGACCGACGAGATGCTCGACCTCGCCCGCCGCAACGCCACCGAAGCCGGCGTCACCAACGTCGAGTTCCTCGAGGGCCTCATCGAGAGGATCCCGCTCCCCGACGCCCACGTCGACGTCGTCATCTCGAACTGCGTCATCAACCTCTCCAGCGACAAGGACGCCGTCATCGCCGAAGCCGCGCGGGTGCTCCGGCCAGGGGGCGTTCGCGGTCAGCGACGTCATCGCCGACCCCGACATGGACGACGCCACCCGCGCGGAGGTGGAGCGGTGGACCGGCTGCGTCGCAGGCGCGCTCACCCGAGACGACTACACCCGGCTGCTCCAAGCCGCCGGCCTCACCGATATCGAGATCATCGAATCCCATCGGGTGCACGCCCACGCCAGCTCGGCGATCATCCGCGCCCGTAAGGCGACGGAGAGTCGCTCGTCGAGCAGACCGTGATCGCCACCCAACGCCGCCGACCACGGCGACGACGGTCCCGTCGGCCTGGAGGCGGGTGATGACCGTGACCTTGTCCGCGGGGAGCACGTCGGCGATGCCGACCTCCGCCGCGATGGCCCGGGCGGCTCGTTGGTTGGCGCCGGTGAGAAGCAGCCGCAGGTCATGCCCTCGACCCGGTCGGTGTGCGGTCAGGTGACGTCGATGGCGAGCTTCATGCCGCCGTCGTAGTGGCCGGGCTGGTGGCAGCCGATCTCGAGGCTGCCGGACTCGTCGAAGGTGTGGGTGAGCTCGGCGGTGTCGCCGGGCTCGACGGTGACGGCGCCGCTGTCGCCGTGGCCGCTGCCGTGCTCGTCGCCTTCGGCCTCGCGCATGTCCATCTCGTGGCCGTCCTGGGCGGCCGTGTCACCCACGAAGGCATCGTGGGCGACCTCACCGGTGTTGGTGAACACGAAGCGGACCGTCTCGCCCCGGTTGACGTCGACAGAGTCGGGTTCGAACACGTTGTCGGCCATGTCGATCTCGACGGTCCGCACGTCGCCGTTGCCGGCGGTCGCGTCGTCATCGCTCCCGCAGGCGGCTCCGCCGATCGCGAAGAGGGCGACGGCGGCGAGGGCGAGGGTTCGGTGGCGGTTCATGGGTGGTCTCCAGGGGGGTGTGGGGGTTGTGATGGCGCAGCATCAGGGCGATGCAGACGAGTGCCGCGACCACGCCGAGGGACGGCGCGCTGGCGGGGCCGGTGGTCATTCCGAGCATCGAGGTCAAGACCACGATGGCGAGCATCGGCCCGGCGCAGCACGCGGCGAGGGCGAGCAGCAACCTTCGCTCCCGCAGCGCACCGGGTGGCTGCTGGCCGCTGTTCATCGTTGGCCTGCCGGGGTGGGAGCGCCGTCGGCCACGTGATCGTCACCGTCGTTCGCGGCGCTGGGCGCTTCGATCGTGTTCATGTCGGTGATGGGTCGGGGGCGGAGGTCGAGCCGTCTGAGCAGTTGGGCGTTGGCGGCGACAACGATGGTGGAGACGCTCATCAGGACGGCGCCGACCGCGGGGGGCATGGTGATCCCGGCCCACTGGAGGGCACCGGCGGCGACGGGGATGGCGATGACGTTGTATCCGGCGGCCCAAGTGAGGTTCTGGAGGGACTTGCGGTAGGTGGCCTTGGACAGCTTGATGATGGAGATGACCGCTCGTGGGTCCGAGCTGGCCAGGATCAGACCGGCGGACTCGATTGCCACGTCGGTGCCGGCGCCGATGGCGATGCCGACGTCGGCGCGGGCGAGGGCGGGGGCGTCGTTCACACCGTCGCCGACCATGGCCACGTTGAGGCCGCGGCCCTGGAGCTCGGCGACCTTGGCGGACTTGTCTTCGGGGAGGACCTCGGCGAACACCTCGTCGACCCCGAGGTCGGCGCTGACGGCGTCGGCGACCTGGTGGGCGTCGCCGGTGATCATCACCACGCGGCAGCCCATCTGGCGGAGCTGCTCGACGGCCTCGCGGGCCTCGGGGCGGATCTCATCCTCGAGCGCGAGGGAGCCGACGATCTCGGCTCCCTTGACCCAGGTAGAGGACCGCGGCGCCCCGCTCCTTCCAGCCGGCGGTCTGCTCGGCGAGGTCGGCCGGTTCGGTGAGCTGGCGCTCCCGGAGCAGGACCGGGCCCCCGACGGCGTAGGCGGCTCCTTCGACGGTGGCTTCCACGCCGCGTCCCGTGATCGAGCGGAAGTTGGTGGCCTGGGCGACGTCTCCCCACTGGTGCGCCGAGGTGACGATGGCGCGGGCGAGGGGATGCTCGCTGTCGGCCTCGACGGCGCCAGCGATGCGCAGGATCTCGTCGTCGGTGTGTCCTGCGGTGGCGGCGACACCGATCACGACGTGCTCGCCCTTGGTGAGCGTGCCCGTCTTGTCGAACAGGACGGCGTCGATGGTGCGGCTGGCCTCCAAGGCGAGGCGGTCCTTGATCAGGATGCCGTTGCGGGCCGCCATCGCACTGGACAGCGACGTGGTCAACGGGATGGCGAGGCCCAACGCATGCGGGCAGGAGATCACCAGCACGGTGACGACTCGCACCACGGCCTCGTTGCCGTCGCCGAGCAGTGTCCAGACAACCGCGGTGACGATCGCGGCGCTGACGGCCACGTAGAACAACAGCGCGGCGGCCCGGTCGGCCAGCACCTGGCTGCGGGACTGTGACTCTTGAGCCTCAGCGACGAGACGGCCGATCCCGGCCAGGGCCGTGTCGTCGCCGACGGCACTCACCCGCACGCGGATCGCCGAATCGGTAGACACCGTGCCGGCCACGACCCTGCCACCGACGGTCTTGGCCACGGGGCGGGACTCGCCGGTGATCATCGACTCGTCGAGCTCGGCGTCGCCGTCGACGATCTCCCCGTCGGCGGGGACGCGGCCACCGGAGCGGACCAGGACCACATCACCCACGCGGAGGTCAGCAGCAGGGATGGTCTCGACGGAACCGTCGGCGGCCACCCGCTCGGCCTCGTCGGGCAGCAGCGCGGCGAGGGCCGCGAGGGCGTCCTGGGCCTGGCCCAGGGCCTTCATCTCCTGCCAGTGCCCGAGCAGCATGATCGAGATCAGCGCGCCGAGCTCCCACCAGAAGTCGAGGTCGAACCAGTGCAGCGACGTGGCCATCGACGCGCCGTAGGCGACGGTGATCGCCATGGCGATCAGCAACATCATCCCCGGTTGGCGGTCTCTGGCCTCCTGGACCCCGCCGGCCAGGAACGGCCACCCGCCCCACACGAACACGAACGTGCCGAGCACCGGACCGACCCAGTCCATCCCGTAGAACTCGAGCTCGTAGCCGAACCAGTCCATGACCATGTGGCTGGTGACGACCAGCGGCACGGTCAGGAGCAGGCTCCACCAGAACCGGCGCCGGAACATCTCGACGTGGTGGCCGGCGTGCTTGCCGCCGTGGCCGGGCGACACCGTGGTCATGCCCGCGTCGCGGTGGGCCGCGGTCGGGTCGGTCGTGTGGTGATCGTGGGTGGGGTGTCCGGTCGTCATCGCAGGGTCCTCACGTCTTCAACAGCCGCTGGACCGCGTCCGTCGCCTCGGTCAGCTTCTGTTCGGCTTCGGGTCCCCCCGCCGCTACGGCGTCGGCGACGCAATGGCGGAGGTGGTCGTCGAACATCCCGACGGCGACGCTCTGCAGGCCCTTCGTCGCCGCCGAGATCTGCGTCAGCACGTCGATGCAGTAGCGGTCCTGCTCCACCATCTGGGCGATGCCGCGCACCTGCCCCTCGATACGTCGGAGACGCCCCAGCAACTCGTCCTTGTTCATCTCGTAGCCGGGCATGGAGGGGACTATACCCCGGTAGGGTATTAGCAGCAACCGGGTGAACGACCGGTGCGCCATCTCGCCGTCGAAGCGCCTGCATGACCGAGCGAGACAGCCGGGCCGGGTCGATCTGGCCGGCTCGAGCCGCCTCGAACATCTCCTCGATTTCCGGCCGGGCTGACTTCGGCCCTGCCTCTACGCCCAACCACCGGCGTAGGCGACGAACTGGCCGGTCGTGAATCGGCTGGTCCCGTCGAGGAAGGGCATGCAGAACGAGGCGAACTCCTCCATCGTGCCCAACCGGCCGAGCGGAACCTGGGCTTCGATCTTGCGGCGGACCTCTGGGTCGGTCGCGCCGCTGGCTTGCAGGAAGCCCGGGAAGTCCATGAAGTTCGTGCCCACTGCGTTGACCTGGACGCCGTTGCTGGCCACCTCGTCGGCGACATTGCGCGTGAGCATCGTGGCGCCGGCACGAGCCGATGAATACAGCGGCGCGCCCGGTGTCGGGCGGGCGGCAGACGCGCTGGTGATCACCAGGATCTGCCCGTCGCCCTGCGCGATCATCGGATCAACGACAGCTTTGAGAAAGCGAAACGGCGCTTCGAGACAACCCGCCACCACCGTCCGAAGGTCCTCGACGGTCGAGTTCACGAATCTTCCGGTGACGATCTGCCCGGTAGCCGCCACCGCGGCGTCAAGGCGCCCGAATCGTTCCACGGCGGCGTTCACCAGTGCCGGTGCCGAGTCGGGCTTGGCCAGGTTCCGGACCCCCGTGACCACCTCGACTGAAGCGCCGAGAGCTTCGAGCTCGTCGACGAGCCCGTCGCAGGGTCTCCGATCACGAGGTTGTGATCGCGTCGCGCCACCGCAGCTGCGGGGAATCCACTCACCGGGGCGGTGGTCAGACGTCGGTGGCCGGCCCAGAACCGCTGGAGGATCACCGCGCTGCTGGCCGCGGCGGCGAGGGGGAGGCCGACGGTCGGTGTCCCGCCCCAGGCGTTGGGCCAGCCCCGTCGCCACCACAGGGTGGCGGCGCCGACCCAGAGGGCGGAGGACGCGGCGGTGGCTGTGAAGGCCCGCTGCTTCGACGGGCCGACGGCGACGGCGGTCGCGATGGCGATGTCGATGGGGACGTAGGCCGGGAGGGTGGCGAGGCACTGGCCGACGCTGCAGCCGACGCCCTTCCCGCCCCGGAACTGCTTGGTGACGGGGTAGCAGTGCCCGACGACCGCGGCGACCGCGGCGATGTGCTGGCCCGTGTCGCCGGCGACGAGGCGCCCCACTCGGGTGGCGATGGCGCCTTTGGCGATGTCGGCGGCCATGACCCCATACCCCCAGCGGGCGCCGAGGACGGCGGCGGCGTTGGCACCACCCGGGTTGCCGGAGCCGTGCTCTCGCAGGTCGACTCGCCCACCGCTGGCCAGGCGGGCGGCCACGTCGGCCGACGGGACGAGACCGGCCGCGTAGCCGGCGGCAGCCGCCGCGGCGACCCTGGTCCAACGGTGGCCGGTCATCCTGATGCCTCGGTGCGCTCGAGCACGATACGGCGCAGGGGCACGGTGAGCGTGCTGCCGATGCGGCCGGCGAGCACTCGACGGCCCGCGTCGAGGCGGGCGGGGTCGATGCCGGGGAGGTAGATCGACGTGAGCAGCTCGTCGGCATGAGCGGCGGTGTCGAGCGGGAGCGTGAACGCGAGCCGCTCGTCGTCGCTCACCTGCAGTCCCACCGCGGTGGTTGCTTGCCGTAGTGCGGCGGGTCGAAGGCGGTTGTCGTTCGGGTAGCGGATCCGTTGGCGGAGGGCGACCTGGAGGCGTCCGTATGTCACGGCGTGGCGCCAGGGAGTCGGCCCGCCGGCGGGCAGCACGAGCGTGGCCCGGCCGCCAGGTCGCAGCACGCGAGCGAGCTCGCTGAGCGCCTCGGCGACTGGATCGATGATCTGCATGCCCATCGAGCAGGTGGCTGTGTCCAGGGCTCCGGTGCGGATGGGAAGGCGGGTCGCGGATGCGCGCATCACCGGGCCCCGTTGGCGGTCGCGGGCGGCGCCGAGCTCGGCGGCCGATGTGTCGGTACCGATCCAGCCGTGGAGCCGGTCGGCCATCGGGCCGCTCCCGCAGGCGAGGTCGAGGATCGGCCCGGGCCGGTCGGCCAGCGGCTGCGCGCACCACTGGTACGGGTCGATCCCGTCGGCGTGGCAACGGTTGAGGATGCGCTCGGTGATGCCAGGTCGATCGGCATGGAAGCGCTGTAGGTAGGCGGCCCAGGGGGGGTTCGGGGACGGGTGGAGGGCCCTCATCGCGTGGTTCGAGCTTGCATCAGATCGGGTGGAAGACGGCCCCGAAGGTCCCGGCGCCGGTGTGGGCGGCCACTGATGGGCCGACGAGATAGCGGGTGGTCTCGGCCACGTTCGGCAGCGAGCCCAGCGCCTGTTCGAGGTCATCGGCGACATCGGGGGCGTCGGCGTGGCCGATCCCGACGCGCAGCGGCCCTGGGTGTGACGCCACCTGGGCAGTCATGACGGCCACCGCGTCGGCTTCGGAGGTGACCCGGTCCAGCTCGTGCATGTCGGGTCCGGTCGACGCGAAGACCGGCACCCCGACTCCGTCGTGCACCGCGAGCCGTCCGCCAGCGGCGGCGCGGGAGATCTCGCCGATCGTGAACACCGACCGGGCGTCGACGGCGACCGCGGTTGCCGCCTGCGCGGCCTGATCGAGACCGGCGCCGGAGGCGAGCACCTCAGCGGCCCGCCACACGCAGCAGCCCTCGATGAACGACGCGGTCCCGGTGTCCACGATCTCGACGGGCACGCCGATCTCCCGGGCCGCCAGATGAACCGCGCTGACGGTCGCAGACTGGTTCGAGCCGACGTGGATCGACAGGATCGACTCCGCGCCCCCCGCGACGGCCCGCCGGTACGTGGCCAGGACCTCCCCCGGAGAGGGGGCCGCGGTGCTGATCGACTTGCCGCTGCGCAGCTGGTCGTAGAACTCGGGGAGATCGATCTCGCGCTCGGGGCGAGCCAAACCGTCGACCACGATCGTGAGCGAGACCTCGAGGATGTCGAAGCGGGCGGCCAGCTCGGCGGGGAGCATGGCGTTGGAGTCGGTGACGATGCGAGCAGCGATGGGCACAGCATGACCTCCGGGTTGGCGACGGGAGCGGCCGCCGCGATCGGGAACCCGGTCGACGGGCGGCGGACTTCCCGACAGGGAACTGGGTCGCGGAATCCGTAGGGTTCCCTCGGCATGGATCCCAGTGATGGCGGCCTGCGACGGTTGCACAACGAGGACCGGGGATTCGATTCGAACCGCGGTGGGGTCACGCTCGACGAGGCCGTGGCCTGGGCGACCATCGGCGAAGCCCAGGCGATGCACGCCACCGGCACCGCCGCCGCCCCGCTCGATCCCAGCGTCCTGAGATGAGCGGTCCCGTGGACGCCCCCGACCTGCTCGTCATCGGAGGCGGCGCTGGCGGCATCTCCGCCGCGCAGGCCGCCGCCCGGCGCGGCGCCTCGGTGCTGATCGTGCAGGACGGGCCGATCGGTGGCGACTGCACCTTCACGGGCTGCGTGCCTTCCAAAGCGCTGCTCTCGGCGGCCGCGGCGGGCACCGGGTTCGACGAGGCCATGGCCCGGGTCCGCCACGCCGTCGGGACGATCGCCTTGAACGAGGACGACGACGCCATGGCCGCCCAGGGCATCACGGTCCGACACGGTCGGGCGACCTTCACCGCGCCCGGGGTGGTCGACGTCGACGGCACCACGATCCGGGCGAAGCGCATCATCGTCGCCACTGGCGCCGGACCGGACATCCCCCCGATCGAGGGCCTCGGCACGATCGATGTCCTCACCAACGAGACCCTCTTCGAGCTCGAGCGCCAGCCCGAGTCGATGGCCGTCCTCGGGGGAGGGCCGATCGGCGTCGAGATGGCGCAGGCCTTCGCTCGGCTCGGCACCCGGATCACCCTGATCGAAGCCGAGGACCGGGTGCTGCCAGGCGAGGAGCCCGAGGCGTCGACGATCGTCGCCAGCGCGCTCCAGGCCGATGCCGTCGACCTACGTGTCGGGGCCCGGCTCGAACGGGTCGAGCCCGCCCCTGACGGCGCCCGCCTGCACCTCTCCGCCGGTGCACCCGTCGACGTGGAACGGGTGCTTGTGGCCATCGGCCGGCGCCCGACCAGCGGCGGCTTCGGGCTCGAGGAGATCGGCGTCACGCTCGACGAACGCGGCTTCGTGGTGACCGACGCCACCATGCGTACCGCCGTGGCAGGGATCTGGGCCGTCGGCGACGTCACCGGGCGGCTCCAGTTCACCCACGCCGCCGCCCGCATGGGCCTCATCGCCGCGGACAACGCCCTCTCCCGGCTGGCGCGGGTCCGGCCGAAGCGGTTCGACACCGCCGCTGTCCCCTGGGTCACCTTCACCGACCCGGAGGTCGCCCACGTCGGCATGACCGAAGCCCAGGCCGCCGACCACGACGGCCGGGTGGCGACGGTGCCCTTCGACGCCTTCGACCGAGCCATCGCATCCGGGCGCACCGGCGGGTACGTCACGCTCATCGCCGGACCCCGACGGGTCCTCGGCAACGCCGGGGGTGGCCGGCTCCTCGGTGCCACCATCGTCGGCCCGTCCGCCGGCGAGCTCGTCAACGAGGTCGCCCTGGGCATCCACACCGGCATGTTCGCCGGCCGCCTCGCCCAGACCGTCCACGCCTACCCCACCTGGTCGATGGCCCTGCAGATCGCGGCCGGCCAGCTCTTCTTCGAGGTCGACGGCCGCGGCCACCGCCCCGCCCGCCGCTGACACGGAAGGGCCGCGTGCTGGTCGAGGTTGGAACGACAGGGGCCGCGACGAAGAGCTTGTGGCTCCACCGGTGGTCATCCCTCGCGGAGCCTTGCCCACGACGGGAGCCGGGCAGCCGGCAGGAGAGCGCCACGACATCGTCTGAAGCGCCCCGGGTCTGGTGACTGCTCTGGATGGTCATAGTGTGCTGGCTTGACCCGGCATTCGTCCCGACTCCGAACCTGAGGGGATCACTCACCTTGCCCCCTGAGCACCACCCCGAGGGCGGCTCTTCCTCCCCCCATCTGGGAGCGGAGGAGGTGCCGGGAGATGGGTCGACGCCGGTCGTGGAGCAGACGTCGACCGGCTCAGTCGATCTCCGGCGCATGGCCGCCATCCCGGCCAGTAGCGACGTGGTCGATGGCGCGCTGCGCCTGGTGGTCGCCCTCGCCGCAGCGACGGTCGGCGGTGCGGACGGTGTGAGCGTGTCACTCGAACGCCGCGGGGAGTTGATGACGGTGGCATCGAGCGACGAAACGGTCCTCCAGATGGACCACGACCAGTACGCCACGGGGCAGGGTCCTTGCGTGGCTGCCGCCCGGGAGGGCCGTTGGTTCCACGTCGAGTCGCTCGACGAGGAGTCACGCTGGCCGGACTTCATCCCTCGCGCCATCGAGGGGGGCATCCACAGCATCCTCTCGACGCCCTTGGTGACTGAGGCTCGCCCGGTCGGTGCTCTCAACATCTATTCCAACACCAACCGAGCCTTCGGCACGACCGAGCAGGAGCTCGCGGCCCTGTTTGCAACCCAGGCCTCCGGGATCCTCGAGAACGCCGGCGCCCACGTCCCCGACGAACAAGTCGCTGCCCAGCTCGACGACGCCCTCCGGTCCCGGGAGGTCATCGCCCAGGCCCAAGGCGTGCTCATGGAACGCGACGGCCTCTCCCCCGATGACGCGTCGGCGCAGCTCCGGCGAACAGCCCGCGAGGCCGACATCACGCTCCGTCGCCTCGCTGAGAACATCGTTGCAGCCGCGGCCGGCCGAGGGCCTCGAACCTGATGGCTTCGTCGTGCTGATGGAAGAACTCCAGCGGGCGAGGGGGGAGCTGGCGCTCTCCGTCGGTGACCTGTGGTACCGGTACTTCACGCTCGGCGGGATGAGCACTGCGCTCGAGCTCGACGCGTACCTCTACGGCGCGCTCAGTCCCAGCGACCGCGACCGCGATCTCATCGCTGTCGCCCTCAACGAACGCTTCTCCGAGCTCGACCGCGATCACCCGATCCCGTACTCGGACGACTGAGCCTGTCGCCCATAGCTCCACGACAGAACGACTCGCTTTTCGGCTGCGTCCTTCCGTTCCCCGTGGTCGCCGAGATGCGCTTCGGTGCCGAGATCGCTGGCTGGGGCGCAAGGAGGCGAAGGGCTCTCGAGCGACTCGTCGGCCAGGGTGAGCAGCGTGGCCGCCGACAAAAACGTCTGGTGCCGGTCGGGATCGCCGGGTGACAGGAGGCCGGCCGCTTCGACGCCATCCGCCCGGCCCGGCCCGGGTCCCCGGGGGCGATGGCCGCCGCCTCGAGGAGCCCGGTCACGAGCTCGTCGACCGAGGTCACGCCCACCCGCCGTCCCGCCCGGCGGTCTCGTTGTGGTTTCCGCCTGTCCCGCAGATGAACGGTGAGCAGCCGCCGGCGGTGGCGACCGTGGCCGCGACCGCCAGCGCCGCGACCCCCCGGGCTCGCTGGCGATCGCGGGCCGGTGTCTCGTCGTGGTTGGCCCGGAGGCCGGCGTGGGCCGCCTCGGCGGCGAGCACCAGGCTCGTCGCCGAGGTCAGGTTGGCCAGGCCGAGGAAAGAGGTTCGGCGATGCGCCGAAGTCCAGGTCGAGCTCGAGGCACTCGATCGAGGCCGACGTGTCGAAGAAGGTGGGGAGCTCCAACGCGGATCCACCGGGCGCCTCTCCGCAGAGCGGGTTGCGGGGGTACCCGACGATGGCATCGAGGCCGGCGTGCTCGCTCGTGCCCGACTCGACGGATCTCGCAGCCTCGCCCTCGGTTGGGCGAGGCGGTTCGATCGCAGAGGGGCGCCCGGGTAGCGATCGCCGGTCCCAGCGAGGTCATGTCGCGCTCAACGGCGGGCAGATGGGCCGGATGCGTCGCTCGACCCGCTCGGTTCAGGCGGCGCAGCCCTCGGCGGTGGCGTCGCTGACCTCGATGCCGCCGTTCCCGTCGGCGTCGGCGCAGGCCGCGGTCCCATCGGCGCGTGTGACCTGGATCGGGGCGTCCTCACCGTTGAGGGCGTCGGTGCCCCCAAGGAGGATGGCGTCCGGGTCCGTGGGCCCGAGGCCCCAGATCACCGGGCAGTCCGATCCCTCGGGCTGGTAGATGAGGGCAACCTCAGCTTCGCCCGTGCCGCGCAGCGTGATACCGATGACCTCGCCGTAGCCGGCCAGGCCGAGGTCGGTGAAGATCGGCTGGAAGGTGCCGGCTGCCGCCGCCACCGGCTCGGCCGGTTCGAGGCCGCAGCGGACCACCACGTTCCAGTCGCCGGGCACGTCCTCGTCGCCCTCGGCGGTGACGAGGAAGGCACCACCGGCGCCGGTGGAGGCCCGGCAGCTGCCGAACAGGACCTCGGTCAGCTCGCACTCCCGGTCGGCGATCGTGGCGTCGAGCCCGCTGGCACCGTTTCCGCCGGGGGCGAAGGCGGTGTCCTCGCCGAGGATCTCAGCGGTCGCTCCCGAGCCGCTGTCGGTGGTCGTGGTCTCGTCGCCTGCCGCCTCGGTTGTGGTGATGGCATCACCGTCGCCCTCCTCGGCGTCGTCGCCTGCACCCCCGCAGGCGGCGATGAGCAGGAGGAGGGCCGCGGTGAGGGCGATGGTTCGGACGCGCATGGCCGTGATCCTTCCACCTGCATCGACCAGCTCCGCCGAGATTGGCGCCGACCCGACCCGCATCGTCTTGGGGCGAGTGACCCGCGGCTCAGGGTCGGAGATCGCGCAAACGCCACGGAGATGCGTCGAGGAGTCGAGGTCGACGGTCAAGGCGCGCCTTCTCGGGCGCGGTCGGCTGCGTGTTCACGCTCCAGCTCGTCGATCAGCGGGGGCCGCCGGGTTTCGGACGCGCGTGCGTGGGGCAGCCCGACGCAGCGGCCGGGCCTCGACCGCACCGTCGAAGGGAAGCGAAAACGTGGCGACGAAGCGCACGAGTGCCAGCAAGCCGGTCGAGCCGATCGGCGGCGGCCCGATCCCCGTCCCCCGCAGCAAGGTACCGGCGCAGGACAGCGAGTACCTGACGACCCCCCAGGGCGTCCGGGTGCAGCACACGGACGACTCCCTGACCGCCGGGGCCCGTGGCGCGACGTTGATGGAGGACTTCCACCTCCGCGAGAAGGTGATGCACTTCGACCACGAGCGCATCCCCGAGCGCGTCGTACATGCTCGCGGCGCGGCCGCCCACGGCGTCTTCGAGTCGAACGGCGCCGCCGATGGCATCACCGCTGCCGGCTTCTTGAAGGCCGGGGTGAGCACGCCCGTGTTCGTCCGGTTCTCGACGGTGCTGGGATCGCGGGGCTCCGCCGACACGGTGCGAGACGTGCGCGGTTTCGCGGCGAAGTTCTACACGGCGGAGGGCAACTTCGATCTGGTGGGCAACAACATCCCGGTGTTCTTCATCAGGGACGGCATCAAGTTCCCTGACCTCATCCACGCCGCAAAGCCCGAGCCGGACGTGGAGATCCCGCAGGCCCAGACGGCGCACACCACGTTCTGGGACTTCGTGTCGCTGATCCCCGAGTCGCCGCACATGCTCATGTGGGCGATGTCCGACCGCACCATCCCCCGGTCGTACCGGATGATGGAGGGCTTCGGCGTCCACACCTTCCGCCTCGTGAACGAGGCGGGTGAGACCAGCCTCGTGAAGTTCCACTGGAAGCCGCGTCTGGGCGTGCACGGCCTGGTGTGGGAGGAGGCGCTCACGCTCAACGGCGTCGACCCCGACTTCCACCGACGGGACCTCTACAACGCGATCGGCGCCGGCGCCTTCCCGCAGTGGGACCTGGGCGTGCAGGTGATGCCGGACTCCGACGACCAGTACTTCGAGGGCATCGACCTCCTCGACAGCACGAAGATGGTGCCCGAGGAGCTTGTCCCGGTGCAGATCATCGGCACCCTCACCCTCGACCGCCGGCCGACCAACTTCTTCTCCGAGGTCGAGCAGGTCGCGTTCCACGTCGGCCACCTCGTGCGCGGCATCGAGGTCGTCGACGACCCCCTGATGCAGGCGCGGCTCTTCAGCTACCTCGACACCCAGCTCACCCGGCTGGGGGGTCCGAACTTCGACCAGATCCCGATCAACCGCCCCGTCGCCCCCGTCGACGACCTCCGTCGCGACGGCTTCTCCCAGCAGGCAGTGCACGCCGGGCGCACGCCCTACCTGCCCAACGGCGTCGGCGGCGGCTGCCCGGTGCTCGCGTCGGCCGAGGAGGGCGGCTACGTCCACGTCCCCCGCCAGGTCGACGGGCGCAAGGTCCGCGAGCGCGGCCCTGACGACCCCTACGCCCAAGCCACCCTCTTCTGGAACAGCATGACGACGGTCGAGCAGAACCACATCGTCGACGCCTACACCTTCGAGCTCTCCAAGGTGGAGGTGCTGGGTGTCGTGAAGCGGATGGTCCGCCGACTCGTCCACGTCCAGCCCGACCTCGCCGCCCGCGTGGCCTGGGGCCTCGGCCTGGCGCTCGAGGACCTGCCGCCGACGGCCGAACCCGCGGATGTCCGCCACCCGGACGCGCCCGACGCGTCCGGCGGGCTCGAGGCATCGCCTGCCCTGACGATGGTCACCGAGGACTCGTGGCCGGTCGATGGTCGAGTCGTCCAGATACTGGCTGACGACGGCGCCGACCTGGCCGGTCTCAAGGCGCTGCGCGACGCAGTCGTCGCGGCCGGCGCAGTGGCCCACGTCGTCGCCACCCACAAGGGCCACATCCGGGGGCGGCGCAAGGGCGACCCGGTGCTCGTCGACCGCTCCTTCCACACCGCCAGCCCCGCCGAGGCCGACGCCGTGGTAGTGGCTGCGGGCACCACGCTCGCCGGCGAGCCGGGGGCCCTCGTCCACCTGCAGATGGCGTTCCGGCACCACAAGCCGGTGGGCGCGTGGGGCGATGGCGTCGACGTCCTCGCGGCCGCCGGCATCGCGACCGACGAGCCGGGGGTGGTCACCGCCGAGCGGTCCACGAAGACCTTCGCCCGGGCGCTCGTCGACGCGATCGGCGTGCATCGGCACTGGGACCGAGCACCGGAGCACCCGACGCTCCACCTCGTGGGTCAGGAGGCCTGACGTGCCGAACGGGATCGACCTCATCCTCGCCGACCACCAGGCCGTCTCGGCCGCCTTCGACGCCTTCGAGTCGACGCTCGACGCGACGATCGTCGCCCGGATCATCGATCAGCTCAGGGCCCACGACGACGCCGAACACGCCGCGCTGTACCCGCTTGCCGCCATCGTCCTCGAGGACGCCGCGCTGCTCGACGCCTCGCTCCAGGCCCACGCCGGCGTGAAGCGCCAGATCGACCACCTGCGCGCCCAGGAGGGCGCCCCGTTCGTCGAAGCGGTCGCCGGCCTGCGAGCGCTCGTGGACGCGCACGTCGCCGACGAGGAGAAGCGGTTGCTGCCGGCGTTGCAGGCGGCCGCCACCGAACGCCAGCTCGACGAGCTCGGCGGCCGGATCCTCCAGGCGAAGCAGCGCGTCGGGTGAGCGCTTCCACCGGAGGGGGCGGCCGGTGGAAGCGGGGCGAGCGGGTCAGGCGGGTTCGGCGCCCAGCGATGTGAGCAGGCCGCGGACTCGGCGTCCGATCTCGTCGCGGATGGGGCGGACGGCGTCGACGTCCTGACCGGCGGGGTCGGGGAGCTCCCAGTCCTCGTAGCGCTTGCCGGGGAACAGCGGGCATGAGTCGCCGCAGCCCATCGTGACCACGACGTCGGCGGCTTGGACGATCTCGTCGGTCCAGGGCTTGGGGAACTCCTGCGCGATGTCGATGCCGACTTCGGCCATGGCCAGCACAGCGGAGGGATTGATCTCCTTGCCGGGCTCGGAGCCGCCGGACCAGGCGACGGCGCGGTCATCGGCGAGGTGGTTGAACCAGCCCAAGGCCATCTGGGAGCGGCCGGCGTTGTGAACGCACAGGAACAGAACGACGGGACGTCCATCCCCGCTCTTGCCTTCGACCTTGGCGAGCGCTCGGAGGCGCTGTCGGGCGAACTTCTCCGCCATCAGCGGGAGGAAGGGGACGATGCGGGCGCCGCTGGCGAACTGGTCACAGCTGGTGACGAGGAACTGCTCGATGGTCTCGGTGCCGAAGATCCCGTCGAACTCGCGGTGCAGGGCGTTGGCGGCGAGGCGCAGGGCCTGCTGTTGTTCGAGGGTGAGGTCATCCATGAAGGGCATGCCGGGTCTCGTTTCAGGCGGCTTCGGATCGGTCGTGGGGGACGATGAGATCGAGAGCGGGGGCGTTCGGGAACAGGAACCGGGCCAGCGCGATGGCGGCGATGCCGCCGGCCACCTGGGCGGTGATGAACCCGGGGGCGGAGGAGGGCTGGATCCCGGCGAAGGTGTCGGTGAGGGTGCGGCCGATGGTGACGGCAGGGTTGGCGAAGCTGGTCGAAGACGTGAACCAGTAGGCGGCGGCGATGTAGCCGGCGACGGCGAACGGTGCGGTCGAGGACCTCCCGGAGTGCACGACCCCGAGGATGACGATGACGAGGCCGAAGGTGGCGACGACCTCGCCGAGGAGCAGGCCGCTGGTGTCGCGGGCGTGGGTGGAGAGGGTGATGGCGTCGAGGTCGAACATCAGGTTGGCCACCACGGCGCCGGCGCAGGCCCCGACGACCTGAGCGGGGAGGTAGGCGAGCAGCTCTCGGTTCGTGAGGCCACCCAGGATTCGGTCGGCGAGGGAGACGACGGGGTTGAAGTGGGCGCCCGACACCGACCCGAAGGCCAGGATCAGTGCGACGAGCCCACCGGCGGTGGCCGTCGAGTTCTCCAACAGCTGCAGACCGACATCGTCGGGGGAGAGCCGCTGGGCGAAGATCCCCGAGCCGACCACGACCGCGACCAGCAGGGCCGTGCCGACGGCCTCTGAGGTGGCCTTGCGCGCCAGCGTGGGCGTCATCGGTTCAGCAGCACGGCCGGCGCTGCTCGCCGTTGCTCGGCGCTGCGCTGGCGAGGGAGACGAGCTCCCGGCCAGCAGCCTCGAGGGGTTCGGTGCGGAGCCGGTAGTAGGTCCAGTACCGGTACTTGGATGACTCGACCAGCCTGGCGTCGCGCAGGACGCGGAGGTGATGACTCACGAGCGGCTGGGGAACGTCGAGCTCCTCGACGAGGTGGCACACGCACAACTCCTCGGCGGCGAGGAGCTGCACGATCCGCAACCGCAGCGGCTCGGCGAGGGCCTTGACGGCCTCGAGCAGCGTCGCATCTACATCGACCTTCATCGTTATGGATGCTGACTGATGTGGATGGGTTCGTCAAACGAACGCCAGGTGAACGCCGACGGATTCAGCCGATCGGCGGCGCCCTTCATCTCGGGCTGCGCACCACGTCGCCGGCCGAGGCGGGCGCGACTACCTCGCGCAGTCGAGGCACCACGGCGTCGCGGGACGGGCCTCGAGGCGGTGAGCGTCGATGGCGCGGCCGCAGGTCGAGCAAGAGCCGTAGGTGCCGGCCGAGAGGCGAGCGAAAGCGTCCTCGACCTCGGCGAGGACGGCGCGGGCCTCTCGCAGCAGCGCGTGGATCTGTTCGCGCTCGAAGGCGATGGTGGCGCCTTCGGGGTCGTGCTCGTCGTCGGTGGCCACCAGTTCGGACGCCTGGATGATGTCGCCGTGCGTTCGGGCGAGTGCATCGATCTGAGTGAGCAGCCGCCGGCGCTCCGCGCCCAGGGCAGCCAGGACGACGTTCGTCTGCTCCGAAGGCACGCCCCATTCTGCGCAGCCGCTCCGAGGCCGCTAACCCGTCCGGTGGTCCGACACCGTTCTCGACGTTCGAGCTCGGCGCTAGCCCGTGCCCCCCTTGTCGTCGGCGGTGCCCGGCCGCACGAGGCCGGTCTCGTAGGCGGCGATCGTCGCCTGTACGCGATCGCGAACCCCGAGCTTGCGCAGCAGGTGGTTGACGTGGCTCTTGACCGTGGCTTCGCTGAGGAACAGCCTCGTCCCGACCTCGGCGTTGCTGAGGCCCTGCGCGATCAGGCGCAGGACCTCGATCTCGCGATCGGTGAGCTCGGCCAGGGCCGCCGAGGTCCCACCCGGAGGAGGTTGCTCGACGAAGCGCTCGATCAGTGATCCGAGCACCGCGGCGGCGAGGACGGGCTCACCGGCGGCGACTGCGTGGATCGCCCGCCGAAGCTCGTCCGGGCGGCTGCTCTTGAGGAGGAAGCCGGATGCCCCGAGCCGGAGGGCGTCGTACACGTTGCGGTCCCCGCCGAAGGTGGTCAGCACGAGGATCCTCGGGGCATCTGCCGACGGTTGGCTCGCGAGCAGGCGCTCCAGGGCGACGAAGCCGTCCACGTGCGGCATGTGGAGGTCGAGGAGCACGACCGCGGGACGCAGCTCGCGAGCGAGCGTGATGGCTTCGGCACCGTCGGTCGCCTCGGCCACCACTTCGAGCTCGGGGTCCGACTCGAGGAGCAGGCGCAGCCCTTGCCGGACGAGCGCCTCGTCGTCGACGAGGAGGATGCTGATCACGTGACGACGCGCAGCGGGAGCTCGGCGTGCACTTCCCACCCGTGGGCGGTCGGGCCGGCGGAGAAGCTCCCGCCGAACAGCGCCACCCGCTCTCGGAGCCCGCGTAGGCCTCGACCCTCGCCCCGAATGGTGGCAGCGCGGTCGGGGCCCGAGCGGCGGTCACGGATGAGGACCTCGAGCGCTCCGCTGCGCTCGCCGATCTCCACCCGCACGGCCCCGCCGCCGCAGCGGAGCGAGTTGGTCAGCGCTTCCTGGACGATCCGGTAGGCCGACAGCTCGACGCTGCGGTCGGCGCCCTGCACCGGATCGAGGAGCAACTCGACCTCCAGGCCGGCGGTACTCATGCGGTTGCAGAGCTCTCGAACGTCGCCCAGCCCGACCATGCCGTCGCTGGCCTCCTCCCCGCCGCTGAGCATCCCGAGCAGGCGGTGGAGCTCGCCCAACGCCTGACGGCCGGCGTCCTCCACGACCCCCAGGGACTGCTGGACCGTGGGGGCAGCCTCCGGCGACGCGGCGCGGGCCGCCCCGGCGTGGAGGACCATCAGCGACAGGCCGTGGGCGACGATGTCATGCAGCTCGCGAGCGACGCGTGCCCGCTCCTGATCGATCGCCTCACGCTCCCGGCGTTCGTGCTCGTCGACCTCTCGCTGCCGATGCTCCTCCCCGACACGCACCGCAGCCGCCAGCGCCCAGACGGCGACGAGCACCGAGACGTTGCCGACCTCGTCGGCGACCACGATCTCGTCCTCGATGAGCAGGATGCACTCCACGCCGACGAGCGTGACCACCAGCCCGATCCACCGTCGAGCCGGGTCGGGGTGGCTGCCGGTGGCGTGCGTGGCGACGAGCAGGGCGACGAACTGCGCCGCGGCGCCGAAGACGTCGCCGCCCCAGAGCGTCTGTGCCGTGAGGGCGGCGGCAGCCACGGCGGCGCAACCCAACGGGGCGACGCGGCGCAACGCGACCGACAGCGTCATCACTGCGAAGGCCAGGTGGTTGAAGACGATCGCCCCATCGACGAACTCGGCCCGCGACAACTCCCACTGGTTCCACGCCGTGAGTCCGACGGCGACCGCGCCGTCCACGACGACCGGTCGCCGCAGAAGGTCCCGCATCGTCGGCATGGTACGGACACGGCCGACCGTCGTCGTCGCTCGGAAGGTCGTCGTAGAACCAACTCGAGGTGGACTGATCACCACCCCGCGGTGGATGCCGGCCCTGGTCGAAGCCTCGATGATCGCTGGCATGCGACTTCGAACGACGACCAGCGTGCTTGTGGCAACAACCTTCGCCTTCGGGCTCGCCGCCTGCGGCGACGGCGGCTCGAGCACCGCGACGACAAGTGAGGCTGACGACGTCGCCGCTGGCGCCGAGGAGGAGGCGGAGGTCAACCCCTGCTCGCCCGAGGCGCCGGCAGAGGAAACGGCGTTGGAAGGCGAGCCCGCCGCGCCCGGGGCACCGATCACCGACGTCGTCGCCGTCGACTACGCCTTCGAGGGCGTCCCTGAGACGCTTCCGTCCGGCGAGCACGGCTTCACCCTGTCCGGTACGGGTGACGAGTTCCACGAGCTCGCGCTCGTTCGGGTCGACGACGACCGCCCCGTTGAGGAGATCTTCGACCTTCCCGAATCCGAGCAGGAGGCGATCAGTGAGTACCTGGGCGGGATCACGGCCTGCCCCGGCGAGACCTCCGCCGAGCCGCTGGGCGCTTCGCTCGAGCCCGGCCGCTACGTCCTCGTCTGCTTCGTCCCGGTCGGGACGACCCCTGACCTTCGGGGCGACGCCCTGCCCGCCGCTTACGAGAACCCGCCCCACTTCACGGAGGGCATGGTCGCAGAGCTCACCGTCGAATGACCCTCGGTGCAGGCTGTCCCGGAGCGGGGTCTGCCAGGCAGTCCTCGCAACCCTGGCTCGACGGGTCACCTCGGCGGCGGTGTCGAGGTGCGTGCAGGTGTCAGCCATCGTCGCCTCCGGTCGGCCGGTCGAGCGCAGCCCGATCCCAGTCGCCTGTCGTAGCGGCCGCTTCGTAGGTCTGCGCAGTCCTGCCAGTCGGCCACCGGGATCGAAGGCCAGCGTTCGGTGCGGGTCGGAGGCATGGCCCTTCTCTCTCGCGGAGGCGGCATGCTCTCGTCGGTCGCCGACGGGTGCGTGTCGCACCCCGAGGCGGTGAGCGTCTGCGGCGCCGCGTAGTCAGCCCGCGCTCGGCGCCACCCGAGCGACCAGCCCGGCGTCGTCGGGGAACTCCGCGGCGTGCTCGAGCGCCAGCCCGACGGCGCGGTCCCGATCGCCGCACACCACCAACGCGGCGATCTCGACGACTTGGCGCTCCCGTCGGGCGGTGGAGCGACTCTGCTGGTGCGCCCGGGCGATGTGGCCGGCGGCGGTGACGTCGTCGCCGCCGTGGGCGGCCATCACGGCGAGCAGGGCGTGCTCGATGGCGAGGTGGGTCATGGTGGCAGCGTGCGGCGGGGGGCTGACGCGGAGCTGAGCTCCCACTGAAGGCGCTCGACGGCAGGGATACCGTCGCCGCATGCACATCGGGTTGCTGGGTGAGCTCGAAGTGCTCGACGACGAGGGCAACGAGATCGCGATCGCGGGGGCGAAGCTGCGGGGACTGGTCGCGATCCTGGCGCTGCACGCCGGCCGTGTGGTTCCTGCCGCGCAACTGGTCGACGCGCTGTGGGGTGAGGACCCGCCGGCGGCGGTTCGCAACGGGCTGCAAGGGCTCGCGTCCAAGCTTCGCCGCGCGTTCGGCTCGTCGGACCTGGTCGTCATGCGCGGCGACGGCTACGCCCTCGACCTGGCGCCCGATGCGATCGACGTCGGCAGGTTCGAGCGATGCGCCGCAGCGGGCCGGGCGATGGCCGCCGCCGGGGACCTCGGTCGGGCCGTCGACCTGCTCGTCGAGGCCGATGCCCTCTGGCGGGGGGATCCGCTCGCCGACTTCGTCTATGAGGAGTTCGCGTCGGCGGCGATCACCAGGCTGTCCGAGCTCCGACTCGCCGTGCTCGAGGAACGGCTCGACCTCGAGCTCCAGCTGGGCCGGCACCAGCGGGCCACCGTCCAGCTGGAGGAGCTGGTCGTCGCCCACCCGCTCCGGGAGGGCTTCCGGCGGCTGCTGATGCTCGCCCTGTATCGCAGCGGGCGGCAGGCCGAGGCGCTCCGGGCGTTCCAGGAGGGCCGCCTCCTGTTGGGCGAGGAGCTCGGCCTCGAACCGGGTCCGGAGCTGCGGCGGTTGGAATCGGCGATCCTCACGCACGACCCGTCGTTGACCCTGCCGGCTGCGCCACCGCCGGTCCCGGGGATCGGTGCAGCGTCCCGCCCGGTGATCCCGGACGCGCTGACGCCGCTGGTCGGCCGAGACGCTGAGCTGCTCGAACTGGGGCGCCTGTTCGCGGACCAGCGCTTCGTCACGCTCGTGGGGCCGGGCGGGGCCGGCAAGACCCGCCTCGCCCTGGAGGTCGGACGGGCCGCAGCCAGAGGACGGCGCGCGGGCGGCTGCCTGGTCGAGCTGGCGCCGGTGGGCGATCCCGCCGGCGTCCCCCTCGCAATCGCCGCCGCGCTCGGTCTGCCCGACCCGGGCCGCCTCGCCGAGCTGATCGGCGAGCAGGACCTGGTGCTGGTGCTCGACAACTGCGAGCACCTGATCGACGCCGCGGCCGAGGTCGCCGAGGGTCTGTTGCGTCGCTGCCCCCGGCTGCGACTCCTCGCCACCAGCCGCGAGGGGTTGCGCGTCGGGGGCGAGACCATCTGGGCGGTGCCACCCTTGGGTCCCGAGGACGCGGTCCGCCTCTTCATGGCGCGTGCCGAGGCGTCGGGCGCGGCGATCGAGCGCTCCGACCCGCAGCGCATCGCCATCGCCGACATCTGCGCCCGGCTCGACGGCTTGCCGCTCGCCATCGAGCTGGCGGCCGCCCGCACCCGAGCCTTCCCGGTCGCTCAGATCGCCGATCGGCTGAACGACCGGTTCCGCCTGCTCACGGGTGGCTCTCGCACCGCCCTTCCCCGCCAGCAGACGCTGCGCGCCGTCGTCGACTGGAGCTACGAGCTCCTCTTCGACGACGAGCGACGTGTCTTCGAACGGCTGAGCGTGTTCCCCGGCGGTTGCACCGTTGCCACCGCAGAAGACGTGTGCACTGACGACGTCGTCGTCGCGGCCGACGTCGCCGATCACCTGCAAGCCCTCGTCGAAAAGTCCCTGGTCGTCGCCGTGCCCGCCGGTGACGGGCTGCGGTTCACCCAGCTGCAGACGCTCGCCCACTACGGCCGCGAGCGACTGACCGAGCGGGGCGACGCGGTCCGCGTCCGCGACGCCATGGCCGGGCACTTCGCCCGGCTCTGCTCCGAGAGCGCGCCCGCCTTCACCGGCGACGGGCAGCGAGCGTGGCTGCGGGCGATCGACCTGGAGCACGACAACCTCAGGGCGGCGCTCGACTGGGCCGTCGCCAACGACGACGCGGAGACGGCGCTCCTGATCGCCGGCGGTGCCGCCTGGCCACACTGGTTGACCGGCATGGTGGTGGAAGGCCGGCGCTGGCTCGACGACGCGTTCGCGTGTCGCGGCGAAGCGGACGAACGAACGCGCGCGCTGGGACTCACCGGTCGCGGCCTCCTCGACTTCCTGGCCGGCGCCACCGAGCACAGCGACGAGGACCTGGCCGCGGCACTGGAGATCTTCGAGCGCCACGGCGATGTCGAGTCGATGGCGCTGGCCCACTCGTTCTACGCCGAGCAGGCCGCCGTCCGGGGCGATCTGGACGAAGCCCGCCGCCGCCGAAGGGTCGTCCTCGACTCCTACGGGGACGCACCTTCCGACCCGTTCGCGGCCGCCGCCCGTACGTACTCGCTGGCGAAGTTGGCGCTCCTGAACGGCGACATCGACGAGGCTGAGCGTCATTACCGGGCCGCCACCGAGGGCTTCGGGCGCCTGGATCGCCCGGTCATGAACTCGATATGCCTCGGGATGGTCGCCGACTTCGACGAGCGCGCCGGTGACCACCCGGCGGCGATCAGGACGCTCGAGGCGGCCATCGAGACGAACGAGTCGCTGCTCGGCGGCTTCACCGGGTCGCTCCAGGCCCGCCTCGGCTGGGTGCTGCTGCACGACGGCCAGCCGGCACGGGCCGAGGCCGTCTACCAGCAGGCGCTCGAAGCCGCTCGCCGGGTGCAGCACACGATGGTGGTCTTCCAGGCCCAGGGCGGGTTCGCAGTCCTGCACCGCCTCCACGGGCGGGACGACGAAGCCGCCGAGGCGGCCACCGAGGCATTGGCGCTGTATCGGGCCGACGGGTTCCACCGGTTCCGCAACCGGATCGACCCCACCGCCGACCTGCACGCCGCCGCCGCGGTGTGCTGCGACGTGCTTGCCGCGATCGCGGCCGAAGGGGACGAGCCGGAGCGGGCGGCGACGCTGCTCGGCCACGCCGATCGGCTGCGGGACGACGCAGACGTCGACGTCCCGGGGTTCCAGAGGGCCACGATCCAAGGAGCCCGGGAGGCTGCGCTGGCGGCCCTCGACGCAGCCGCTTTCACCCTCGCCTTCGACCGGGGCCGGCACGGCGACGGGGTGCCTGCAATCCCCTGAGCGGGCACTTCAGCGGCAACGCAGTACGAGGTCAGCGGCCTCCGGGATGGTGCAGCGGTCCCCGCAGACCCCGCGGGCCCACCCCAGGAGGACCTCGTGAGCGCATTCCTGTACCGCCTCGGTCGCACCAGCGCCCGGCACCCGTTCCGGGTGCTGGGCCTCTGGCTCGTGGCCGCCATCGCCGTCATGGCACTGCAAGGCAGCGCCGGGGGTGAGTTCGAGGACAGCGAGCGCGTGCCCGGCGTCGAGTCCCAGCACGCCGCCGATGTCCTGAACGACCGGTTCCCGAGCCAGGGCGGCGTCACGGCCCGGGTCGTGCTCCACACCGACGACGGTCGACTCGATGACGCCGACCACGCAACCACCGTCGAGCAGGCCCGCGCCCAGCTCGCCGAAGGTGCCGACGTCGCCGGCGTCACGGACCCCTTCGGATCCGAGTCCGCTGCCGTCAGCGCCGATGGGAAGGCCGCCTACCTCGATGTCACCTACGCCCTGGACAAGCTCACCGCGACGCAACTCGACGACGCCATGGCCGTCACCGACGTGGCGAGTGCCGACGGAGTGCAGGTCGAGCTCACCGGCTCCCTCGCTCTGCTGGCGACGGACGACCCGAGCAGCGAGCTGATCGGCGTGGGCGTCGCCATCCTCGTGCTGCTGGTCGCCTTCGGGTCGGTGGTGGCGATGGGGCTTCCGATCGTGACGGCGCTCATGGGCATCTTCGTCGGCGCCGCCGGCGTGGGCGTGCTGACCGCCGTCCTGGACGTCCCGGAGTTCTCCCTGATCCTGTGCGCCATGATCGGCCTCGGCGTCGGCATCGACTACGCGCTGTTCATCGTCACCCGGCACCGCCAGCACCTCCACGAGGGCATGAGCGTCGAGGACGCCGCCGGCACCGCCGTCGCCACCGTCGGCCAGGCCGTGCTCTTCGCCGGCACCACCGTCGTCATCGCCATCCTCGGCCTGTTCCTCGCTGGCCTCCCGGCCATCAGCGGGATGGGCGCCGCCGTGGCGCTCGTGGTGACCGTCTCCATGGCGGCCGCTGTCACGCTGCTCCCCGGCCTCCTGGGCCTGGCCGGGACCAGGATCGACAGGCTCTCGATCCACCGCAAGGCGAACGTCGCCAAGCCGGCCGAGCAGACCCTCGCCGGCCGCTGGGCCCACCACGTCGGGAACCACCCCGTCCCCTACGCCGTCTTGGGTCTCGTGGCCCTGTGCGCCATCGCCATCCCGGCGCTCAGCATGCGCATCGGCGTGCCCGACGACGGCAACGCCCCCACCGGGACGACCCAGCGCGTTGCCTTCGACCAGCTGGCCGCAGGCTTCGGCCCGGGGTTCAACGGCCCCATCCTGGTCGTCGTCGAGCTCCCCGCATCCGGCGGACAGGCGGTCGTGGAGCGGGTCCATGACGCGCTTCGGGCGGATCCGGGCGTCGCTGCGGTGACGGCTCCGGTCTACAACGCCGCCGGCGACACCGCCGTGCTCACCGCCAACCCCACCACCGCCCCTCAGGACGAGCGCACCGACCAGCTCATCCGCCACCTCCGCTCCGAGGTCCTCCCCGCAACCGTCGAGGGCACCGAGGCGAGGGTGTCGCTCACCGGCCAGGCGATGGTCACCGACCTGACCGACCGCATCACGGACCGGCTTCCGATCTTCATCACCGCTGTCGTAGCGATGTCATTCCTCCTGCTAATGGTCGTCTTCCGGTCGATCCTGGTC
>JACDCH010000369.1 GCA_013694495.1 Acidimicrobiia bacterium
GTCCTGGGTGGGGGCCGTCATCGCCGGGTCACTCTAACTTGACCGGCCGGTCAAGTCGGCGGGGCCAGGACCTGCGGATGGATTGCGGCCAACGCCGCGTCGCAACCGCGTCGCGACGCACCTGTCGACCGCCGGAGGCGCTGGGGGTCTGGGGGCGGAGCCCCCAGGCATGGCCGCAGGGCGACGAAGTCGCCGAGGACCACAACGACCGAGCGGAGCGAGGACGACAACACTCGCCGGAACGGAGCGAAGCGAGTGGCGGCGAAGAACTCAGATCGCGGCGTGGGTGCGCCAGTGCTCCCACAGCGCCTCGCTGCCCTCGACCTGGGCCGGGATGCGGCCGTACAGCGCGAGCAGCAGATCGCCGGCCGACGCGACGACGGTGGCGTCGGCATCGCGCACCGGTGGCACGACCCGGGCCCAGGTGAACCCCTCGGGCCCGAGCTCGACCCGCCAACCGACGCCGCAATCGGCGGCTTCGAAGGCGAGCACCTGACCCTCACCCGTGAGGTCGCGCACGCCAGGGGCGAAGTAGGCCGCCTCGGGCAGGTTGTCCAGCAGCTCGTCGACGCCGTCGGCCGCCACCTCGCTGTCGAACGCCGGATCGAGGTTGAGGGCCAGCTCGGCGTCGGCGCGGTGCACACCCGTCTCGTGCACCATGCGGCGCGACCAGAAGCCCGCCGCCTTCGGCACGCCCCACGCCCACATCGGGGTGTTCGGGTCGGCGACGAGGAACCGGTCGCGCACGAACGCCGCACCCTCGCCCACCCACGCCGCGAGCTCGGCGGGGTCGTCGGGCCGCGGCCACAGGCCGTCCTCGCGCCGGAGGCGCTCCTGCGACTTCTGCTCGACCATGGTGGCCGCCCACCGGTTGATCGTGCCGATGTGCTCCAGCAGGTCGGCGATCGTCCAGTCCCCGCAGGTCGGGACGGGGGTGGTCGGGTCGATCCCGTCGCAGGTCCCCGCGATCCGACGGATCTCGGCGACGGCTTCGTCGATGCAGCGGTCGTGGCTCAGCCCCATGGGCGCCGGACCGTACCGGACGGCCGGGAACGCGTCCTCAAAACTCGCCGGAACGGAGCGAAGCGAGTGACGGCGAAGAACTCAGGCTCAGGACGTGCGGCGGAACAACCGCGCCGCGACGCGCCCGTCGACCGCCGGAGGCGCTGGGGGTCTGGGGGCGGACCCCCCAGGCATCGGCCGCAGGGCGACGAAGTCGGCCGAGGACCGCAACGACCGAGCGCAGCGAGGGCGACACAACTCGCCGGAACGGAGCGAAGCGAGTGACGGCGAAGAACCAGCTCAGTCCTCGTGGCGGACGATGGGGCCCTCGCGACCCACGTACTCGGCGAGCTGCTCGGCGAAGTCCTCGTCGTTGCGCCGCAGCCATTCGATCGCCATGGCCGCGTGCTCCACCTCCTCGCGCATGTTGTGGAGCAGCACCTCCTTCAGTTCGGCGTCGTCGCAGTCATCGGCCCGCTGGCGGTACCAGTCGGCCGCCTCCAGCTCCTCCATCAGCGAGACGATGGCCTGGTGCCGGGCGATGGTGGTCGGGGTCAGGCGTTCGCGCGGGGCGTGGAGGTCTTCGCTCGACATGGCTCGCACCCTACGGGGCCATACCGCTCGGCGCCCTCGCCGGCGGGGTGCTCGCCAGTACGACCACCCCCGGGGGTCAGGCCGCGGTCACGCGGTTGCGGCCCTCGTCCTTCGATCGGTACAGCGCCGCGTCGGCGTCGGCCAGGAGGCCCGCGGCCGGACCGAGACCGACGACGCACCCGATGCTGACCGTCACCGGGATGCGGTGGTCGCCCACGTCCATCGTCTCGTCGGCGACGGCCGCCCGGATGCGCTCCGCCAGCCGCAGCGCCCCGGGCCGGTCGGTATGGGGGGCGATCACGACGAACTCCTCGCCCCCCCACCGCCCGACGACGTCGCCCACCCTGACCACCGACAGCACCCGGGCCGCGAACTCCTGCAGGACCCGGTCGCCGGCGGGGTGGCCCTCGACGTCGTTGACCAGCTTGAACCGGTCGATGTCCAGCAGGAGGACCGCCAGCGGCTGGCCGTGGCGCACCCCTGTGCTCAGCTCCTTCTCGAGCTGTTCGTCCATGTGGCGCCGGTTGTGCAGCCCGGTGAGGCCGTCGACGCGGCTCAGCTTGTCGAGCTGCTCGTTGCGGAGCTGCAGCTCGTCCTGCAGCCGCTTGATGCGCACCGCGCCGCCGACGCGGGCGAGGAGCTCGGCGGGCTCGAAGGGCTTGCGCAGGTAGTCGTGGGCGCCGGCCCGTAGGCCGGCCACCATGTCGTCGGTGCCGGTGCGGCCGGTGAGGAACACGACGGGGATGCTGCTGAGCTCGTCGTCGGCCTTCAGCTGGACCAGCACCTCGTGGCCGTCGAGCCCCGGCATCTCGATGTCGAGCAGGATGGCGTCGGGCCGCTCGGCCGAGCACAGGCGCAGCGCCGATTCGCCGTCGACCGCCTCGACGATCTCGTAGCCCTCGTCCTGGAGCTGGTCGCACACGACGGTGCGGATCACGAGGGAGTCCTCGGCCACCAGGATCTTGCCCGCGTCGGTGTGCGAGACGCTCACAGCCGACCGGCCAGTGCAGCGGCGTCAGCGACGAGCACCAGCTCGCCGGCCTCGGTGATCGTGCCGGCGACGAGGCCGTCGAGCTGGCCGTCAGGTGGCGGCCCCACCTGGGCGTCGTCGAAGCGACGCACCCCGAGGACCTCGAGGACGTGGACGCCGTAGCGGACCGAGCCGGTCTCTACGACCAGCACGTGCTCGCCGCCGGCGCCGAGGGTGCGCAGCACGCTCAGCGGCGGATCGCCGGGCAGCAGGCCGACGATGTCGGCTCGGGGGCACGGGAGCTCGACCATGCCCTCCAGGCTCCGGACGGAGAGCGTCGACTCGACGGGCAGCGCGAACCGGCCGGCCGCGGTGCGGAAGCACACCATCGTCTTCACCGGACCACCACGACGTCGGCGGTCGGCGCGGCGATGGCCGCGCCGGATCGTGCGACCAGCAGGGTGCGGAGCTCGGCCACGCCGTAGCCCTCCAGCCCGGCGGCGAGTTCGTCGAGGTCGCAGCGATCGAGTGCGGCCAGCGACGCCCGGTAGGCGCGGCGGGCCTTGGTCCCTTCGCCCTCCTGGTCGAGCGCGACACCGAGCTGCAGGTGGGCGATGGGGTCGTCCGGGCACTGGTAGGCCCACTGCCGGAACGCGACGATCGCCCCGGCGGGCGAACCCTGGGCCATGAGCTGCCGGCCGGCCCGTTCGTCGTCGCTGCGGGGCTCGGCGGGGCCGCTGTCGCCTGCGACCGACGTCGGTTCGGGCCCCGCCCGTTCGACCGTCGCCGGCC
>JACDCH010000377.1 GCA_013694495.1 Acidimicrobiia bacterium
GCCCACGCCCGCTACGCCGCCGAGCGGGACGCCGCCCTCCCGGACGGCTGGTCGGGCCCGCGCCCCACCGGCGGCGTGGCCGGCACGCGGGTCGGGGTGAAGTGCCTCCACGCCCACTACGCCTGGCACCTGGCGGGCGGCGACGACCCCGTGGGCCGCTGGGTCGAGGCCCACCTCGGCGAGGTCCGACCGTGAGCGGCGCCGGCCGCCGGCTCGCCGCCATCGACTGCGGCACGAACTCGGTGCGCCTGCTCGTGGCCGAGGCCGAGGCCGGTGGCGGCTTCCGGACCGTCGACCGCCGCATGACGATCACCCGGCTCGGCCAGGGCGTCGACCAGTCGCGGCGACTGGCGCCCGAGGCCATCGAGCGCACGCTCGCGGCCCTGCGCGAGTACCGGGGCGTGATGGACGAGCTCGGCGTCCCGGCTGGGTCCCTGCGCATCACCGCGACGTCGGCGGCGCGTGACGCCGCCAACCGCGACGACTTCTTCGGTCCCGCCGCCGAGGTGGTGGGCGCCGCGCCCGAGTTGCTTTCGGGGGAGGAGGAGGGCCGGCTGTCATACGCCGGCGCCACCGCCGACCTCGACCCCGCGCTCGGGCCGTTCCTCGTCGTCGACATCGGCGGCGGCTCCACCGAGTTCAGCCTGGAGCGCGGTGCGATGTCGGTCGACATCGGGTGCGTCCGCCTCACCGAGCTCTACCTCGAGCACGATCCGCCCCAGCCCGAGGAGCTCCACGCCTGCATCTCGGTCACGACCGAGTACCTGAAGGACGTGCTGCGGGAGCTCCCGGGCGCCGGCGAGGCGGCCACGTTCGTGGGCCTGGCCGGCACCATCACCACGGTGGCCGCCATCGAGCAGGGCCTGGCCGTCTACGACCGGGACCGCATCCACGGGTTCCGCCTCACCCACGAGGCGGCCGAGGACGTGTTCCGCACGCTGGCCACCGAGGCCAGGGCCGACCGGGTGCACAACCCGGGTCTCGAGGAGGCCCGGGCCGACGTGATCGTCGGCGGCTGCTGCATCCTCGTGGCCATCTTCCGCCAGCTGGGCTTCACCGACTGCCTCGTCAGCGAGGCCGACATCCTCGACGGCCTGATCCTCAGCCAGCTCTGAGCGTCAGCTCGCCCCCAGGTCCCCGGGCGGGATCGATCGTCACCGGCCGCCCCGCACCCGCTCGCGGCGCTACTTCTCGCGCTTGCGGGTCTTCACCGAGCCGATGCGGCCCTCGACCTCCTCGCGGACGTGGTGGGCCCGCTCGGCGGCGTCGTGCGACAGGTCACGGGCGACCTCGGCCGCCCGATCGACGTAAGGCTCGGCCGCGCGACGGGCGTCGTCGGCCAGGGCCTTGGCCGTGCGGCCGCCCTTGCGGGCCTCGACCCTGGCCTTGGCCGCCGTCTCCTGCGCGGCCTTGCGGGCCTGCTTGGCCGCCTTGCGCCCCTTCCGGCCGGTCTGCTCGGCCTGGGCCCGGACCACGGGTTCGGCCGCGGCCACCGCCTCGGTGAGCCGCTCGAGCACCGAGCGGCCCTTGCGCCCCTTCCGGCCCCGGAGCTTCGCCGCCTGCTTGGCCGCGTGGAGGGCCTGCAGCTCGGCGGCCTTGGTCCGGCGCTGGGCGGCGGAGATGCGGGCCTCGGCGGCCGCCCGGGCGGCGTGCTCCCGGGCCAGCTCCTCGCTCGCCGAGCGGTGGGCCGACTCGGCCCGCTTCAGCAGCTCCTTCTTCGACCGGAAGTTCACGATGCCGAGCGTCGAGATTGAAAGCGTCTTGCGGACCAGGCCCATGGCCGGTCACCTCCTGTGCGTGTTGGTCGCGGGGCGCGCACCAGTCCCGCTCGTTGCCCCCGCAGCCTCGCGCTCAGCCGTCACCGGCCGCACCAGACCCGGTCGCAACGCACCACGGCGACCCTGGATGGGCCGTGGCGATGGCGTGGTCGAGCCAGCGTCGCTCGTGCTCGTCGAGCGCCGACAGGACGGCGGCGCGGTCGAGCTCGTCGACCGGTCGCGGCTGCTCGGCCTTCCCCAGCAGCTGCACCCCCGGGTTCACCGTGGGCACCCCGCCGATCGTGCGCACCACCTTGGCCAGGGGTCTGGTGAGGCGCCGGTCGCGCCGGTAGCGCCACCGCGACCCCTCGTCGACCGGCTCGAGGTTGAGCTGCAGGCGCCACGGTCCGCCGCTGTGAGCCCGGGCCCAGCGGTTGTGCGCGGGGTCGCCCGGGCCGAGCTCGCTCGGCCGGAGGAGCCGCCCGTTCGACGCCACGAGCATCTCGAACGTCCGGGCCAGGTGGGCCTCGGCCGCGGGCCAGTCGGCCTCCGCCACGGAGACGTCGATGTCCCCGTGCGGTCGGGTCGTGCGACCGAGCCAGTGGTCGATCGCCACCCCGCCCGACAGCCACCAGCGCGCCTCGCACCCCTCGAGCAGCGCCGCGACGTCGTCGACGCGGAGCGGGTCCCACCGCCCGAGGGCGCTGGCGGTCACTCGCCGCTGTGGAACACGAAGTCGACGATGAACCCGCCCTGGCGCGGGACGGCCCGCACCTGCAGTTCGCCGGTCGGCAGCCGGTAGACGCAGCTGACGGACTGGTTGGCGTCGCCCTGCGTGCAGCCCCGGTCGCTGGGCCGGTTGACGGGGACGGCGAAGAGGAGATCGACGGGCACCTGGTCGGCGACGGCCCGGGCCGCGCCGCGATCGCCCGCCTGCCACGCCCCCAGGAAGGCGTCGACCGCGGCTCGTCCTGTCGGCTGGGGCGTCTGGACCACCGGCACCGTGCTCGTGGTGGAGGTGCTCGACGGGCTCGTGGTGCCGGTCGTGTCGAGCTCGACCTCGCCGATGCGGGCGGCGACGACCACGACGCTCAAGCCGTCCTCCGGCCCGGGCGTGACGAGCAGCAGCACGGCACCGTCGGGCACGGACTCGCGGGTCCGGGCGAGGTCGGCGCTGTCGATGACGGCCACCTGGCCCGCTTCGTAGCGGCACCGACCGACCGGCACGACGACATCGATGGGATCGCCGGCTGCCATGCCGGCCAAGGTCGAGAAGGCGCTGGCGCCGAGGACCACGCTGAGGTCGTCGTCGACGCACGGAAGGGCGGAGCCGACGACGTGGGTGACGTCGCCCTCGCCCTCGAACGCGAGCACGTCGACGGCGACCGACCGGACGGTGATGCGGGCGACCGGATCGCCGGTGGCGGGCTCGCCGGCGGCGAACCGCTCCCGGACCGGCTCGGCGTCGAGGCCGGCGCCGGGATCGGTGGTGGTGGCCGCGGACCCGCCCTCACCGTCGTCGCCGCCGCACCCGAGGGCGGCCTGGAGCGCCACGACCACCAGGACGAGGGGTGGCCGGCGCATCGGGCGGCGATCGTAGGGCCGCGGTAGGTTCGCCTCGCGTGGCGCCCCTCTCCGATCGCGTGCTCATGGGACCGGGTCCGTGCAACCCGTATCCCGAGGCGGTCGAGGCGCTCGGCCTGCCGATGCTCGGCCACCTCGACCCCGAGTTCATCGCCGTGCTCGACGAGACGTGCGAGCGGCTGCGCACGGTCTTCGGCACCCGCAACGCGCTGACGCTGCCCATCTCGGGCACGGGCTCGGCGGGCATGGAGGCCGTGTTCGTCAACGTCGTCGAACCGGGCGACGTGGTCGTCGTCGGCGTCAACGGCGTGTTCGGCGAGCGGATGTGCGACGTCGCGGCCCGCTGCGGCGCCGACGTCGTGCGGGTCGACACCGAGTGGGGCCAGCCCGTCGAGCCGCAGCGCCTGCTCGACGCCCATCCCGCGCCGAAGATCATCGCCGTCGTCCACGCCGAGACCTCCACCGGCGCCCGCTCCGACATCGCACCGCTCGGCGAGGGCAAGGCCGACGCCCTCCTCCTCGTCGACTGCGTCACGTCCCTCGGCGGCATCGAGGTCGACATCGACGGCTGGGGCGTCGACCTCGCCTACAGCGGCACGCAGAAGTGCCTCGGCGTGGCGCCGGGGCTGGCCCCGATCACGGTGTCCGACCGGGCCCGCGAGCGCTTCGTGGCGAAGAGCCGCTCGTGGTACCTCGACCTGCGGATGATCGGCGACTACGCCGGCGCCGCCAAGGGCGCCCGCAAGTACCACCACACCGCCCCGATCTCGATGATCCGCTCGTTGCACGCCGGCCTCGGCGCCGTGCTCGACGAGGGTCTGGCGCCGGCCATCGGCCGTCACACCGACTGCGGCCGCACGCTCCAGGACGGGCTCGAGTCGATGGGCCTCGAGCTCATCCCGCCGGCCAGCCACCGGCTGCCCCAGCTCACCACCGTCCGCATCCCCGACGGCGTCGACGACGCCGGCGTGCGCAAGCAGCTGCTCGAGCGGCACGGCATCGAGATCGGCGGCGGCCTCGGCCCCTTCGCCGGCAACGCCTGGCGCATCGGCTGCATGGGCCACACCGCCCGCCCGCGCAACGTCACGCTGATCCTCGCCGCGCTGGCCGAAGCCCTCGGCCGATGACGGGCCCAACGGCATGAGCACCCTCTTCGGGCGCCGGCTGCTCCTCCGGCCCCTCGTGGCCAACGATTTCCCGGCCTGGCGCGAGGTGCGCCGCCGCAACGTCGACTGGCTCACCCGGTGGGAGGCCGCCCGTGTGCCGGGCGCGCCCGACGTCGTCGAGGACCGCAGCTCCTTCGAGGCCCGCTGCTCGGCCCGCCAGCGCGAGCGCATGCTCGGCACCGGCTACGGGTTCGGCCTGTTCGTCGGCGGCGACTTCGCCGGCGAGCTGAACCTCAACGCCATCCAGCGCGGTCCGTTCCAGAACGCCTACATCGGCTACTGGATCGACGAGAAGCAGGCCGGCAACGGCTACATGGCCGAAGCCGTCGTGCTCGCCTGCCGCTTCGCCTTCGAGGAGATCCACCTCCACCGGGTGCAGATCGCCATCATCCCCCGCAACACCAACTCCCGCCGGGTGATGGAGAAGCTCCAGTTCCGCGAGGAGGGCGTCGCCCTCCGCTACCTCGAGATCAACGGCGTCTGGGAGGACCACGTCCGCTACGCCGTCACCGCTGAGGAGTGGGACGACCGCGCCGAGGACCTCCTCCGCACCTGGATCGACTGACCCCGGCCCCGCCGGCGCCGCCCGAGCCCGAGCCCGAGGCTGATGCACCGGCCGGGGGTGATGCAGCAGCTGGCCCTGTCCGCCGCAAGGTGCATCGACCTCGCCGCCGGGGCGGATGCAGCAGCCAGGGGTGATGCAGCACCCGGCGAGGTTGGCCGGCGGTTGCATCGACCTCAGGCCGCCCGACGCAGGAGTCGCCCGACTTCGGCGCGGAAGCGGGCCTGGCCGCCGGGTCGGAGGTCGAGCTTGTCGACCGACACGAACGTCCACCCCAGTGCCTCGGCGGCAGCGTGACGCCGCTCGTCGACCTCGTCCCGGCGCGGCCCGTGGTGCCGGGCCGAGTCGTAGTCGAGCGCGACGAGCAGCGCCGGCCAGGCCGCGTCGGCCTCGCACACCACGGTCCCGGTCCGATCCCGGATGGGGTAGAGCGCCGCCGGCGTCGGGAAGCCCCATTGTCGCAGCAGGCGGAACAGCCTCGCCTCAGCAACGGAGTCGTGGGTGAGGCCGGGCGCCCAGACCTCGAGCGCCGACAGCAGCGCGGGAACGCCCTTGCGGCCCGGCACCGGAGCGATCCGTCGGACGGCGGCGACGATGCCGTCGTGGGTCGTGAGGCCGGCCGTGAGCATGGCGTCGACCTTCTCGCAGAGCTGGTCGCGCCCGACCGTCGCGGCGGCATCGATGAGCGACCGCGCCGGCGCGGTGACCGGGATGACCCCGATGCGGGTTCGATCGATCGCAGCGATTGTCGACTGGTGGACCCTGGCCTTGGGGATCCGCGCGTTCGACCCTCTCGGCACGGCGATGTGGGGGAGCAGGGACGGTGTGCCCGCCCCGAACAGCGCGCAGGCCGTGAGGCTGCTCGCCGCCGTGCCCGGCGGTCCCGCCCGGACGGCGGCGTACGTGTCGCCCTGCCACGAACGCGGGGCGCCGGCCACCCGCAGCACGCCCGGCGCGTGCCACTCGTACACGCCGTGGCGGCGCCTGGTGCGCAGCGAATCCGGCGTGTGGCCGAACCCGTACGCCTCGTCCGGGGTGAAGAAGCCGAAATGGCGCTCGGCGAACCGGGCCGTGCGCCGATCGATCGCGGGGTCGAGTCGCATGCCGTCGATCATCCCCGGGGGGTGTGACGGTCACGCCGCCCCCGAGGCCGATGCGGCCGCCGGGGGTGATGCACGAGCCGGGCTACGAACCGATCTTCTGCATCAGCCTCCGGCCGTGAGCCGGATGCAGCCGGCGGGGGTGATGCACCACTCCCGCCCGGATCACCGGATGGTGCATCGGCCTTCGGCGCTCAGGAATTCTTCGAGATCTTTGCCTTCAGGGCGGCCAGGCGCTCCTGGAACGCCGGCTGGCGCACCGACCAGATCTGGGGCTCGAGCTCGCGCTCGACGGCGGGCCTGTGCTCGTCGATGTCGGCCATCGCCGCGATCGACTCCTTCATGCGCACGACGAGGCCGGGCGGGCCGTTGGCGGCGCGGCCGGCCATCGCCTGGGCGGCGGGGAGGAGGGCGTCGTCGTCGTGGCAGCGCCACACGAGGCCGCAGCGCTCGGCCTCCTCGGCCGACAGCACCTCGCCGAACACGACGGCGGCGAACACGGCCTGCGGCCCGGTGATGCGCCGGAACATCCACGTGTGGCCCCCGCCCGGGTGGAGGCCGAGCTGCAGGAACCGGGTGTCGAAGCGGGCCGAGCGGCCGGCGAGGCGCAGGTCACACACCAACGCGAGGTTCATGCCGGCCCCGACCGCAGCGCCGTTGACGGCGGCGATGGTGGGGAGGGGGCAGCGACCGACGCGCAGGAAGCCCTCGTAGACGGCGAGCAGCCCCTCGCGCTCCGATGCCCCGAGGTGCGAGAGGTCGGCGCCGGCGCAGAAGGCCGGCGGGGCGCCGGTGACGACCACGGCGCCCACGTCGTCGCGCCCCTCGAGCTCGTCGAAGGCGGCGACGATGTCGTCGCAGAGGCCCAGGTCGAGGGCGTTGCGGCGGTCGGGGTCGTTCAGCGTGACGGTGGCGACCCGGTCGGCCACGTCGAGCAGGACGCGGCTCACTCGGCAGGCTCCCGCACCACGGCCGGGGAGTGCCGGAAGAAGTCCTCGACGTCGCGCTCGTAGCGGTAGGTGGCCGGCTGGCCGATCGTGCTCCGCAGCCGCATCGCCTCGACGAACGCCTCGACCGTGCCGGCCGACGTGTAGCCGTAGTTGAAGCCCGCCTCCTTGAGCCGGCGGTTGTCGACGCCCCGGCCGTAGCGCAGGACGTCCATCACCTCGGGCGTGAGCTCGATGCCGACTCGGGAGAGCGGCGTGCTCGTGAACCCGGTGAAGCCGAAGGGCGGCAGGGGCAGCGTGCGCTTGCCGCAGATCGCCGCCACCTCCGTCCACGGGAGCAGGCCGTCGGCGGCGACGTTGTAGATGCCCGGTAGCTGGCGATCGAGCACGAACAGGATCGCCCGGATGACGTCGTCCTCGTGCACGAACTGGAAGCGGGGGTCGAAGCCGAGGATGCGGGGCACCAAGGGCAGCGACAGGGCCTTCGACAGCGGCGTGCGGATGTCGGGCCCGAGCACGTTCGAGAACCGCAGCAGCGAGACGGTGACGTGCGGGTTGTCCTCGGCGAAGTCGCGCACGTAGCCCTCGACCTCGAGCAGGCTGCGCTCCACCGCGGTGCGGGGTGGGCTGGTGCGGACGTTCTCCTCGCGGAACATGTTCGGGTCCCGGGCCCCGGCGCCGTAGACGAGGGTCGACGACTTCACGACGACGTCGCGCACGGTCGAGCCCGCCGCCGACGCGGCGGCGAAGAGGTTCATGGTGCCGATGACGTTGATCTCGTGGATCGTCCTCGACTTCACGCCCGACGAGTCCATCATCAGGAACGTGTGGACGATCGTGTCGACCTTGGTGGCCTTCACGATGCGGGCGAGGATCGAGTAGTTCTCGTCGGAGCGCACGTACTCGGTGCGCTCGAGCTCGACGGTGGGCTCGTGGCGGTCGAGGCCGACGATGACGTCGACGCTCGGGTCGCGCTCGAGGTGCTGGGCCACCCGGCCACCCCAGAACGTGGCCAGGCCGGTGACGAGGACGCGCCGGCCCATCAGCCGAACCAGATGCTTCGCCGCGTGCGGAGCATGTCGTAGAGGGCCTCCTGGATCTTCTCCCGCACTTCCTCGGAGTGGTCCATGACCTTGCTCTTGCTGTACCGGGGCTGGTCGGGGGCGACGTCGAAGTGGATCGGCTCGAGCACCCGGATCTTGAACTTGGCCGGGAACGGCAGGGCGAGCCCGAGCGGTCCGAACATGAGCATGTTGGCGGTGATGGGCACGTAGGGGACGCCGAGCGGCTTGGCCAGCGCCCCCAGGTTGAGCAGCGTCGGCATCGACTCCTCGGCGCCCATCACGGCGATGGGGATGACGGGGACGCCGGCCCGCATGGCGATCTCCACGAAGCCGCCGCGCCCGAAGCGCCGCAGCTTGTACCGCTCGCTGTAGAGCTTGCTCGTGCCCTTGGTGCCCTCGGGGAACACGAGCGCCAGCTGCCCCTGCTCCCGGAGCAGCCGGTAGGCGTTGTGCGGGTTGGCCACGACGCCGCCGGACCGGGCCCACAGCGTGCTCAACACCGGCAGCGTGCGGAAGATGTACTCGGCCATGCCGTAGACCGGCCGGCCGAGCTCGGTCTCGATGCCGTGCATGATCGCCGGCGCATCGGAGGGGACGGCGGCGGCGTGGTTCGACACGAGCAGGGCGCCGCCCTCGGCCGGGATGTGCTCCAGACCCTCCCACTCGACCCGGAACCAGCGCCGGTACATGGGCTCGTAGACCTTGCGGACGAACTCCCGGAACCGCTCGGAACGGCCCCACTCGTCGACGTCGGAGCGGCGGGGGTCGTCGAGCGGCTCGGGGACCTCTGCCGGCAGCGAAACGGGCACGAGGGCACGCTCCGTGGTGCGCACGACGGAGGAGCGGGGCTCGTTCGGCACGGCGGGCGATCGTACCTCCCGGGCTCCGGAGGTCCCCCGGCGGTCCCGAGGGCCCCTTCACTGTCACACCCCCCGGGGAAGATGGCGTCGATGCCGGCTCGCTCGTCCCTCCAGTTCAGCTCCATCGTCCGGGCCGTCAACAGTGCCGCCCGGGGCCACGGCCTCCGCCCGCCCACGTTCCGCTCGCCGCCCCAGGTCCCGGGCGCCGCCCGCACCATCCGGCGCTGGCCCAACGGGGCGGTCACCGTGGCCGTCGCCTTCAAGGACCGGCCCTGGGCCGTCGTGGTGTCCGACTGCATCGAGGGCACCATCGTGGCCAACGACCTCTCCGCCGCCGACGCCCTGCGGGCCCGCACCGCGCTGTGGGCCGAGGTGGGCGACGACCCGAACGTCCACGGAGCCGCGGCATGACGTCGTACCGTTGGCCGTGGGCCCCCGTAGCCCAACTGGCAGCAGGCATCCGGCTTAAACCCGGTCACGGTGCGGGTTCGAGTCCCGCCGGGGGCACGGCGACGGTTCTGCTCGCCCTCCTGCGTGCTTCGATGGGCGCGGCATGGACCGTCCCCCTGGTGATCCCGTCTACCCGGCGCACCCGCCGCTCGGTCCGCCGGCGCCGCCGGTTCCGCCGGGCGGGGTCCGACCGATGGCGGCCTGGGG
>JACDCH010000387.1 GCA_013694495.1 Acidimicrobiia bacterium
CCCCAGGCCCAGCGCCGCGGCGGCGGCGACGGAGGCGAGGGCGTGCACACGACACGGTACGCCCGGCCGCCGTCCGAGCCGCTGGCGCGGAGGTGCAACAGTCGTAGCGATGAGCGAACCCGTGCGCCTGGTCGTCCACGGGCACTTCTACCAACCGCCCCGGGAGAACCCCTGGACCGAGGAGGTGCCCGTCGAGCCGTCGGCCGCCCCGGCTCACGACTGGAACGAGCGCATCACCGGCGAGTGCTACCGGCCCAACGGCTGGGCCCGGGTGCTGGACGAGCAGGGCCGGGTGGCGGCCGTCGTCGACAACTACGAGCACCTCAGCTTCAACGTGGGCCCGACGCTCCTGTCGTGGCTCGCCCGCCACCACCCCGAGGTCCTCGAGCGGATGGTCGAGGGCGACCGGGTCGGCGGCGGCGCCATCGCCCAAGCCTACCACCACCTGATCCTGCCCCTGGCCGACGAGCGCGACGTGCGGACGCAGGTCCGGTGGGGGCTGGCCGACTTCCGCCACCGCTTCGGTCGCGCCGCCACCGCCATGTGGCTGCCGGAGACGGCGGTCAACGACGCGGTGCTCGCCGTCCTCGCCGAGGAGGGGGTCGGCGCCACGATCCTCGCTCCCGGCCAGGCCCTCGCCGTGCGCTCGCTCGACGGCCACGCCGACGACGGCGACGACGGCTGGCGCGACGTCAGCGACGGTTCCGTCACCCAGGGGCTGCCGCACCGGTGGGTGCACCCGGCGCGACCGGAGCTCGGCGTCGACGTCGTGTTCTACGACGGGCCGCTGAGCCACGACCTCGCCTTCGCCCTCTCCGGCCTCTCGAGCCAGGACCTCGTCGAGCGCGTGCTCGCCAGCGGGGCCGACGGCACGCCGGTGGTCGTGGCCACCGACGGCGAGACGTTCGGCCACCACCACAAGTTCGCCGACCGCTCGCTTGCGTACGCATTCGCCCATGAGGCACCCGAGCAGGGCGTGCGGGTGCTGCGCCTCACCGACCTGCTCGCCGAGGTGCCGCCCCGCCACGAGGCCCGGGTGCGCGAGAGCGCGTGGTCGTGCGCCCACGGCGTCGGCCGGTGGAAGGGGGACTGCGGCTGCTCGACCGGGGGCGAGCCGGGGTGGAACCAGGCCTGGCGGGGACCGCTGCGGGCCGCCCTCGACCTGCTGCGCGACCACGGCCGCGAGGTCTTCGAGCGCCGGGGCGGCGCCGTCTTCGCCGAGCCGTGGGCGGCCCGCGACGCCTACGTCGACGTGCTGCTCGGCGCCGTCGACCGTGACGACTTCGTCGCCCGGTGGGTGAAGGACGAGGCCCAGGCGGTGGAGGCGTTCACACTGCTCGAGGGCCAGCGCCAGGCGCTGCTGATGTACACGTCGTGCGGTTGGTTCTTCAACGACCTGGCCGGGATCGAGACGGTGCAGGTGCTGCGCTACGCGGCCCGCCTCATCGACCTCCTCGACGAGATCGACGAACCGGCCGACCTCATCGCCTTCCACGACGTGCTCGGCCGGGCCCGCTCGAACCGGCCCGAGGAGGGGAGCGGCCGCGACATCTGGGGCCGGGAGGTCGAGCCCAGCCGGGTCGACGCCGGCCGCGTCGTGGCCCACCTGGCCCTGCTCGACCTGCTCGAGCAGCGCGAGGCGGGCGGGGTCGTGGGCGGGCACCGGGTGCTCACCAACGAGCACCGCCACCGACGCCGGGGCGGGATCGTCGGCGTCGCCGGCCGGGTCGAGCTCGAGCACGGGCGCACCGGGCGCCGCTCGGCCCACGTGTACGCAGCCGTGCGGCTGGGCGGGCTCGAGGTCGTGGGGGCGGTGCGACCGGCCCACGACGACCCCGCGGTCGACGACGACTGCTTCGCCCGGCTGGCCGACGCCTCGACCGACGGCCACCGCATCACGTCGGTGCTCCGACTGATCGACGAGTGCTTCGGGCCGCGCGAGTTCGGCGTCGAGGCGGCGCTGCCCGAGGCCGCCGGCGACATCGTGGCGTCCACCGCAGCGGGCGTGGCGGAGCGGTTCGGCCAGTCGATCGAGCGGCTCTGGGAGGACAACCGCGCCCTGCTCGGTTCGCTGGCCATGACCGGCTACTCGCTGCCCCCGGA
>JACDCH010000395.1 GCA_013694495.1 Acidimicrobiia bacterium
GTAGGCCCGCCGGCGGGCCTCGGCGATGGTGGGCCCGGTGCCGACCACGTCGACGACCCGACCGCCGGCGGTGACGTAGCCGGCGTCGGGACCGACCGCGACCCCGGCGTGGAACACGGTGACGCCGGGCATCGCCGCGGCTTCGTCGAGCCCGTCGATCAGCCCCCCGGTGCGGGGGTGCTCGGGGTACCCGGGGGCGGCGAGCACGACGCAGACAGCCGCGTCGTCGGCGAACGTCGGGGCCGCCGCACCGCGCAGGTCGCCGGAGGCAGCGGCGGCCAGCAGGTCGGCCAGGTCGGACGAAAGGCGGGGCAGCACCACCTGGGCCTCGGGGTCGCCGAAGCGGACGTTGTACTCCACGAGCTTCGGGCCCTCGGGCGTCAGCATCAGCCCGGCGTAGAGCGTGCCGCGGTAGTCGATGCCCCGGCGCCGGAGCGCCGCGAGCGTCGGCTCGATGAACCGGTCGAGGACGACGTCGAGGAGCCCGTCGGGCAGCGAGGGCACCGGCGAGTACGCCCCCATCCCGCCGGTGTTCGGGCCGGTGTCGCCGTCGTGGGCCCGCTTGAAGTCCTGGGCCGGGGCGAGGGCCACCGCCCGCTGGCCGTCGCACACGGCCAGCACCGAGAGCTCGGGGCCCGTCATCCCCTCCTCGATCACCACGCAGCGGCCGGCTTCGCCGAACGTCGCCCCCGACAGCTTGGCCCGCACGTCGTCCTCGGCCTCGATGAGCGAGTCGGTCACGAGCACGCCCTTGCCGGCGGCCAGCCCGTCGGTCTTGACCACCCAGGGGCCGGGCTGCGAGCGGAGGAACCCGAGCGCCGGCTCGACCTCGGTGAACGCGCCGTGCCGGGCCGTGGGCACGTCGGCGGCGGCGACGAAGTCCTTCATCCACGCCTTCGACCCCTCGAGGCGGGCGCCGTCGGCCCCCGGCCCGAAAACGAGTGCGCCCTGGGTCCGGAGGCGGTCGGCGAGGCCGTCGACGAGCGGCTGCTCCGGGCCGATGACCACGAGGTCGACGTCGAGCTCCCCGACCGGGGTGGCGGTCGACCCCGGGACGCCCGGCGACCCCGGCGTCACCACGACGTCGGCCGATCGGGACAGCACATGGGCCAGGGCGTGCTCCCGGCCCCCACTGCCGACGACGGCGACTCGCATCAGCCCTGAGCGGCGCCGTCGGCGATGGAACCTCGCCGAGCCGCGTGGATCCGGCCGGAGGCGCTGGGGGTCTGGGGGCGGCGCCCAGGAATCGGCCCCAGGGCGACGAAGTCGGCCGAGGACCGGTACCGCCCCGACGAAGTCGGGTCCGCACGTCTCGACCGAACGGAGCGAAGCGAGAGAGGTCGAAACCACTAGAGCGCCACGGTCTGCAGGCGCTCGGGGCCGACGCCCACGTAGCTCACCGCGACGCCGGCCCGCTCGCCGAGGAACAGCACGTAGTCCCGGGCAGCCGCCGGCAGCTCCGCGAGCGTGCGGGCGTCGCCGATGTCGGTGCCCCAGCCCGGCAGCTCCTCGTACACCGGCACGGCCTTGTGCAGGTCGGACTGGTGGTAGGGCATGTGCTCGACCCGGGTGCCGTCGACGTCGTAGGCGACGCACACCTTGATCGTCTCGAGCGGCGACAGGATGTCGAGCTTCGTGACAAAGATGTCGGTGAGGCTGTTGAGTCGCACGGCGTGGCGCAGCATCACGAGGTCGAACCAGCCGGCCCGGCGGCGGCGTCCGGTGTTGGTGCCGAACTCGTGGCCCCGGTCGATGAGGCCGTCGCCGACCTCGTCGAACAGCTCGGTGGGGAACGGTCCGGAGCCGACCCGGGTCAGGTACGCCTTCGTCACGCCGATGACCCGGTCGACGTGGCGGGGCCCGATGCCGGCGCCGGCGCAGACGCCGCCGGCCACCGGGTTCGACGACGTCACGAAGGGATAGGTGCCGTGGTCGAGGTCGAGGAACGTGGCCTGGGCGCCCTCGAACATGACGTCCTGGCCGGCCTCGAGGGCCTCGTGCACGAGGTTCACCGAGTCGACGATGCGGGGTTCGAGGGCGGGGGCGATCTCGCCGAGGTACAGGTCGCAGATCTCGTCGGCCGTCGGGGCGAGGCGGTTGTAGACCTTGGCGAGGATGGCGGCCTTGTTGGCCAGCACGACCTCGAGCTTCTCCCGGAAGATCTTGGGATCGAGCAGGTCCTGCACCCGGAGCCCGACCCGGAGGGCCTTGTCGGCGTAGGCCGGCCCGATGCCGCCCTTGGTGGTGCCGAGCTTGGCCTTGCCCAGGTGGCGCTCGAACAGCACGTCCATCTCCCGGTGGTACGGGAGGATGAGGTGGGCGTTCCCCGACACGACGAGGTTGTCGGTGGCGATCCCCTGGGCCTCGAGGGTGGCCAGCTCCCCGAGCAGGATCGTGGGGTCGACGACGACGCCGTTGCCGATCACGTTGCGCACCTCGGGGTGGAGGATGCCGGACGGCACGAGCCGCACGGCGAACGTGCGCTCCCCCACCACGAGCGTGTGCCCGGCGTTGTGGCCGCCCTGGTAGCGCACCACCATGTCCATCTCGCCGGCGAGGATGTCGGTGAGCTTGCCCTTGCCCTCGTCGCCCCACTGGGTCCCCAACACGACGGTCGCAGGCACTGGCCCGACCCTACATCGGGCCCCGAAACCGGCTCGGACCCGGTCGGGGCGGCGGGCCTCAGGCCGGCGGTTCGGCGGCCCGCACGGCGGTCGAGACCACCAGCTCGCCGTCGGCACCGACGTCGACCCGCGCGCCCCCGCCGTCGGTCAGCGCGCCGTCGAGCAACGCCCGGGCGAGGAGGTCGGAGAGCTCCCGCTGGAGGACCCGTTTGAGGGGCCGGGCGCCGAAGTCGGGGTCGTAACCGAGGTCGGCCAGCTTCTCACGAGCGCCGGGCGTCACCTCGAGGGAGATCCGGCGGTCGGCCAGCCGGCGCTCGAGGTGACCGAGCTGGATGTCGACGATCCTCGTCAGGTCCTCGCGGGAGAGCGAGCGGAAGCGCACGAACTCGTCGACGCGGTTGACGAACTCGGGCCGGAAGAAGGTCATAGGGTCGCCGGGCAGGTTCGAGGTCATGATCAGGACGACGTTCGTGAAGTCGACCGTCCGGCCCTGACCGTCGGTGAGCCGGCCGTCGTCGAGGAGCTGGAGGAGGATGTTGAAGACCTCGGGGTGGGCCTTCTCGATCTCGTCGAGGAGCACGACGGCATAGGGGCGCCGGCGGACGGCCTCGGTGAGCTGGCCGCCCTCGTCGTAGCCGACGTAGCCCGGAGGCGCCCCGACCAGGCGCGACGTGCTGTGCTTCTCCTGGTACTCGCTCATGTCGATGCGGACCATGGCCCGCTCGTCGTCAAAGAGGAAGGCGGCGAGGGTGCGGGCCAGCTCGGTCTTGCCGACGCCGGTGGGGCCGAGGAAGAGGAACGAGCCGATCGGGCGGTGGGGGTCGGACAGCCCGGCCCGGCTGCGGCGGATGGCGTTGGCCACCGCCTCGACGGCGTGGGGCTGCCCCACGACGCGCTCGGTCAGCACCTCCTCGAGGCGCAGCAGCTTCTGCATCTCGCCTTCCATGAGGCGGGAGACGGGCACGCCGGTCCACTTGGAGACGACCTCGGCCACGTCCTCCTCATCGACCTCCTCCTTCAGCATCCGCAGGGTGGCCTGGAGCTCGTCGAGCCGGACGCTGGCCTCCTCAACCTTGCGCTCGAGCTCGGGGATCACGCCGTAGCGGATCTCGGCGGCCTTCTCGAGGTCGACCTCACGCTCGATCTCGGCTCGGCGGGACTCGAGCTCCTCCTTGAGGGCCCTGATGGAGGTGATGGCCTGCTTCTCTGACTGCCAGTGGGCGACCATGCCGGCCTTCTGCTCCTGGAGCTCGGCCAGCTCGCGGTTGATGGCCACGAGTCGTTCCTTCGAGGGGGCGTCGGTCTCCTTGGCCAGGGCCACGCGCTCGATCTCGAGCTGGCGGATGCGGCGCTCGACGACGTCGATCTCCGTCGGCATCGAATCGATCTCGATGCGCAGCTTGCTGGCGGCCTCGTCAACGAGGTCGATGGCCTTGTCCGGCAGGAACCGGCCGGTGAGGTAGCGGTCGGACAGCACGGCGGCGGCGACGAGAGCGGCGTCCTGGATGCGGACGCCGTGGTGCACCTCGTAGCGCTCCTTCAGGCCCCGGAGGATGGCGATGGTGTCCTGGACCGACGGCTGGTCGACGTAGACCGGCTGGAACCGCCGCTCGAGGGCGGCGTCCTTCTCGATGTTCTGGCGGTACTCGTCGAGCGTGGTGGCCCCGACCAGGCGGAGCTCCCCCCGGGCCAGCATCGGCTTGATCATGTTGCCGGCGTCCATCGCGCCCTCGGCCTTGCCGGCGCCGACGATGGTGTGCAGCTCGTCGATGAACGTGATGATGTCGCCGGCGGCGTCGGTGATCTCCTTGAGGACGGCCTTCAACCGCTCCTCGAACTCGCCCCGGTACTTGGCGCCGGCGACCATGGAGGACAGGTCGAGGCTGATGAGCCGGCGGCCCTTGAGGCCCTCAGGCACGTCGCCCTCGACGATGCGACGGGCGAGGCCCTCGACGATGGCTGTCTTGCCCACGCCGGGCTCGCCGATCAGCACCGGGTTGTTCTTCCGGCGGCGGGACAGCACCTGGATCACCCTGCGGATCTCCTCGTCGCGCCCGATGACGGGGTCGAGCCGGCCCTGGCGGGCTTCCTCGGTGAGGTCCCGTCCGTACTTCTCCAGGGCCTGGAACGTCTCCTCCGGGTTCTGCGACGTCACCTTGTGCGACCCCCGCACCTCCTTCAGCGCCGCCAGCAGCTCCTCGGTGCCGACGCCGACCTTGGCCGAGAGGGCGATGAGCAGGTGCTCGGTGGAGACATACTCGTCGCCCATGTCGGCTTTGGCCCGGTCGGCGGCCTCCATGGTGGCCACGAGCTCCCGACCGATGCGGGTGTCGCTGCCGTAGGCCTTGGGCAGGCGGGCGACGGCCTCGTCGGCTGCGTTGCGCAGCGCGAGGGGCTGGCGGCCGGCCCGGTTGAGCACCGGCAGCACGACGCCGTCCTCCTGGCGCAGGAGTGCGGCCAGCAGGTGGTCGGGGGTCGCTTCGGGGTTGCTGTTGGACTTGGCGGCGTCGGTCGCCGCCGTGAAGGCCTCCTGCGTCTTGATCGTCCAGCGGTTCGGGTCCAGTGCCATGGTGCAGGCGATCCTAACGTGCGCGCAGGGAAGTTGATGGTCGAAGACTCAAGTTTTGAAGCCGATCGCCGCGGCCAGCCGCTCGACCTCCGCCGCCGTCGAGGCGGGGTCCCAGCCGGCGCCGACGAGGGCGGCCTCGGCCTGCTCGACCACGTACGCCTGCGCCGTGCGCTTGAGGCGGGCGGCGGCTTCGGGCGCGAACCCGAGGCCGGCGGCAGCGGCGTCGAGCACCGCCACCTCACCCTCGCCGAGGGCCTCGTCGGTGACGGCGACCACCCAGCCGAGGAGCAGGATCGTCTCCTTCACCGCCGTCGTGCTCCCCGCCGACGCCAGCTCGAAGTGCCCGGGCGGCCCCAGGGCGGCGGTGGCATCGAGCTCGAAGCCGGGGGCGAGGCCGGCGAACACCCCCCGCTCGTGGTCACCGGCGCCGCCGTCGCCGGTGATCACCGCCGCCAGGATGCGGGCCACCACGCTGCGG